>NZ_SFBV01000230.1:0-6872 GCF_007095585.1 Microcystis sp. M_OC_Ca_00000000_C217Col | reverse complement strand
AATTCGGCACTTCCTCCTTGATGTTTTTTCTTAAAGTTAGGATACTTAGTACGACCAGCAAAGAAATTAGTGAAAGCTGTTTGTAGGTGTCTTAACCCTTGTTGTAAAGGTACACAGCTTACCTCATTGAGAAAGTCTAATTCTTCTTGCTTTTTCCAATCGGTCAACATTGAAGAAGTTTGAGCGTAGCCTACTCTTTCTTGCTTTTCGTACCATGCTTGTGTTCGTTCGTGGAGAGCTTTATTGTAAACTAATCTTACACAGCCCAATGTGCGCCGCAATAGCGACTCTTGTTCGGGTGTGGGGTAAAATCGAAACGAATAGGCTTTTTCCATACCTCACATTTTAGCATATATTTCCTAAACGATGCTCATATTTAACAGTAAAGCCGTCGTAGAACGACGGGGTTTCAGACCCAAATTTTCGATGATCAACAGTAATCACCAACAAGCGATCGAGCTAATGTTAGCATCGGGAGACTATAATCAATTATTGTTATTCTGTCAACAAGCGCTGGCGGTTCATCCGGAAGTGACTGATTATTATCCCTATCTGGGATTAGCTTATCTGCTGCTAGAGCAGCAAGCAACAGCGCAAGAAATTTGGTTATTTTGGCTATTACAATCAGAGTCTAGTCAAGATTTAATTATGCTCCTCAAAAAAGAGATAATTAGAAATCTCGATTGCTGGCAGTTTGGCCAAGCTAAATTAATCTATCTCCAGTGGCTAGAATTAGAGGAAATAGCAGGGGATGAAGAGATAGAAAATTATGCCCTGACTGCGATAAACTCCTGTCTTCAAGAGGTGCAAGAGGCAATTAATCGGCGAGAATATACTTTAGCTGAGGACTTTTACTTAAGAATTTTATCTTGGCGTGAACAATTAGCTTACATCTGGCACGATTTAGGATATTTATACTATATAATTAACCGACTAACAGAATCTTTTACCTGTTTAGCATGAGCCATCAACTTAGAGGAAAATCAAGCCTTATATCATTATACTATGGCCATGGTGCTAGAAAAACAATCCCGTTTAGATATAGCTTTATCAGCTTATCAAAAAGCGATTGATCTCAATGCTAATTTTGTCGATGCTTATAATAAACTGGGCAATTTATTTTATCGATTAGGGCAGCTAGAGTCAGCCGAAAAATTCTATCAGCAGGGAATTAATAAACAGGGTGATTTTTATCCTTTCTATATCAATTTAGGCAATGTCTATTTAGTTAAACAAGCTTGGACAGAGGCAAAAAATGCTTATAAAACGGCCCAACAACTTGCAGGAGATAGAGGAGAAATTAGTCAAAATCTCTCCCTTTGGGAAATTCTGCAAGCTGACCAAAAAAGAGCGGATCTTTACTCAGGTGATTATTTTTATCAAAGAAAACTCTATCAATTAGCATTAAACTATTATCAAAAATTATTAGCAATTAAAATAGAGGAGAGCAATTTTTATTTAAATTGCGCCCATTGCTATCTCATTCTCAAAGGAGAAAAACAGGCTTTAGAAGTGTATAAAAAAGGCATTAACTATCATCCAGAAAATATTGATTTACATTTGCGCCTAATTTGGTTACTACAAAATAATTATCCGATCGAGGTGGCAATTCAAGCAACTAAATCAGCTTTAGAGTATCTTCCCGATCACCTATCTTTGAAATTAGAATTAATGCGGTTACTGCCGATAGTTTACAAAACTCAAGCAGATATTATGCAATATCGATCAAACTACGAGAAACAGTTAGATAATATCTTGTCTAATCTTGATTTAACCACTACTCATCAACAACAAGAGGCTTGGAAAAGTATTGGTTTAAGAACTAATTTTTATCTCCAATATCAAGGTAAAAATGATTTAGAACTACAAAAAAAATATGGGAAATTAGTTTATAAAATTACCTCAGCTAACTTTCCTGATTGGGTGAAAAACCTAACCATACCGACGGGAAAAATCCGCCTTGGCTATATTTCTGCTCACTTGCGTCATCACACGGTAGCGAAACTCTTTCAAGGATGGTTGCAGTGGCGAAATCGAGAACAATTTGAAATTTACTGTTATGGAATAGATATTAATAACACCTTCGATAATTTTACGAGAGAATATCAACAGCAAAGTGATTATTTTTATCAGTTTGATAATCTAGTAAATGGGGAAAAAATTGCTCAACATATTTTAGATAATCAGTTACATATTCTCGTTTATTTAGATATTGGTATGGATGCTCGCACTACCCAACTAGCAGGATTACGTTTAGCTCCAGTACAATGTGTAACTTGGGGACATCCAATCACCTCAGGATTACCAACCATTGATTATTTTATCTCCAGTGAATTAATGGAACCCGCGCAGGGAGATAATCACTACAGTGAAAAATTAATTCGCTTACCCAATTTAGGTATTGCCTATGCCAAACCTTCCCTTCCTCCCCAGAGAAAAACTCGTTTAGAGATGGGATTAACCGAGGATAAAATTATCTATTTAAACTGTCAGAGTTTATTTAAATATCTGCCAGAAAATGATGATATTTTTCCGAGAATTGCCCAACAAGTTCCCAACAGCCAATTTATTTTTATCTGCCATCGTAGCGAATTTGTAACCCATTGCTTTCAGTCGAGATTCTGTGTGGAAACGAGGTCTATACTGATAGTTTATTCCGCCAAATAGCACTAAAAGTCTTGCCTGATAAGCATTTCACGATTCCATAAGCAAAAATTATCACACAAAGTCGAGAAGAGCCTCAAGCTTTTAATAGGTATGGACTCAATTGGCAAGATTACGGGGTAATGATGCCACAGCTAGAACAAAATGATTATTTTCAGCTTAACTTATTAGCAGACATCTATTTAGATAACTTAAGTTGGTCGGGAGGAAATACCACCCTCGAAGCAATTGCCTGTCAGCTTCCAGTTGTTACCTGTCCGGGGGAATTTATGCGGGGAAGACATTCCTATGCTATCTTGAAAAAATTAGGCATAACCGAGACAATTGCTACGGATAAAAATCACTATATTGAAATTGCTATCCGTTTAGGTTTAGATAATCAATGGCGACAAACAATCAAAGATTATACTAAAATGAATATCGATACAGTATTTAACGATCGAACCTCTGTAGAAAGTCTAGAAAGATTTTATCAATCTGTAGTAGGAGAAGGTAAATAAAACTTTAGGGTTACATAGGGTTTGCGGCAAAAAGTTTGTTGGGGTGTGGGGTATGGGGAAGAAAACCACATAAAGTTCATTTTGTCAAGGATTTAAGATACTCTTACCCTGGGTTTAATCCTCTTTCCCAAAAATGATAAGGATTAGCAAAATAAAAATCTGCTCCTAGTTTCTGACTCAACTCTTGATGTCCACAAAATTCTTTGGCCTTGTCACAAAGGTGGGTTTTTCTTTTGTCAGGGGGAATCTCTTAGAAAAGTTTTTCGGTGACAAGGGTTGATTTCCGATGCGGTTTTGTTCTTGGCCAATGCTGCCACGCTCCGGAATCGCGCCAAGCTTACTTTTCGCTCCGCTTCGACTCTTTCTTTTTCCTCGTCTGGCCCTATAGGTATTCTTGATGCTCTCCATAGTCTCGATAGTTGACGATTGGCCACCTTGCCAAGAATTAGTGATAAAATTACAATATAAACAGTAATTTTTCCTCTAACCATAATCCCTCACCCCCAATAAAATTATGATGCACGGTTTTATTCCCCCACATCGTTATTTTCCCTATCTTACTTGGACAGATATAGATTCAATGCCAGATAAGGAAAATGTGGTAATTATTCAACCCATCGGTGCGATCGAACAACACGGACCCCATCTACCTATTGCCGTCGATGCTGCCATTAGTTTAGGGGTTTTAGGCAAAGCTTTCGAGAAATTAGATAGAAACATCGCCGCTTTCGCTTTACCCTGTCTCTACTACGGAAAATCTAACGAACATTGGTCTTTTCCCGGCACGATTACCCTCTCGGCAGCAACCTTATTAACCCTCATTCAAGAGATAGCTGAAAGTCTCTATCGTTCGGGTTTTCGCAAGTTAGTATTAATGAACTCCCACGGCGGGCAGCCGCAAGTTATGGAAATTGCCGCTAGGGATATTCATCAACAATATCCCGATTTTTTAGTATTTCCTTTTTTCACTTGGCGAGTTCCCCACAATGCGGCTGAATTATTCTCGGAATATGAATTAGAATACGGTATTCATGCAGGAGATGTGGAAACTAGCATTATGTTATCATTACTGCCAGAACAGGTAAAAATTGAGCGGGCCGTCCGAGAATATCCTCAAGGTTTGCCAGAAAATAGTTTGTTAACTATGGAGGGAAAATTACCCTTTGCTTGGTTAACTAAGGAATTAACTAAAAGTGGAGTGATGGGAGATGCTACTAATGCAAGTAAAGAAAAAGGCGATCGATTATTAGAATCCGTTGCTAATGGTTGGGTACAGGCGATCGCTGATGTTTATCAATTCCGTCAACCGAAGTTATAGCGGTTCTCACACCTGTGTGGCACACTTAAACCTTTGCTAATTAAGCTTTTCAACATCGATAATGTACCTAGTGCGAACAGGAAACGCTATATATTAATAAAAGATTAATTAGAGTTGTTAATAAGCTGTACTGCATTTAAACTGCCTATTGTTAATTTTAGTACCAAGGATAAAAATTCCTCTCACTTCCCCTTTGATTCGGGAATTTGCTCACGATATTTCCTGAGCATAAATAGAGTAAATTTTAACAAGATAAGAGTAATTTTTCCATAATTATTAATCTCAATTATCAGTTTTATCCTTGAGGTTTTAGAAATTTTGTCAACGGTAACAAAAAGAAAATAAACGACATTTTTACCATATTTTTTCTGGGGGATAAGAATCGAAAACAGAATCAACGTCTAGGATAATTAGGGGCTGCTGAATAAATCTAAAAACCTTGTTGGATAAGGCTTTTAGACTTTTTTTCCTCAAAAAGTGCCGACCATTGGAGGGATCGGGGGTAAAATTCCGGGACTTTTTCCCTGAAAATTAGGTAACTGACTACCTCAAAATCGGTAAAACCCCACACCCCACACCCCACACCCCACACCCTGCCCCCACGAAAAACTTTTTCAGCAGACCCTATCTATTTGGGATTTTAATTCGCCGGTGATCATCGCTGTTTATTTGTTCACTGCTTGTAATATTGCAGTAACTTTGTACTAAAAATTGGGGTCAGGATAGGGATAAAGTCCCTGCTCCGGCTCTCCCTGCTCCGACTTGATTCGTGGCAAGTATCCCACTCCCTTCTCCCGTTCTGGGAGATGCCACCTCCTCCTTACCTGTAGGGGCGGGAAAAAAGTTTTTTCGGGGACAGGAAGTATGTAAAATGGAATGTTGATCTTTCTTGGCCTAAACAGCATTTCATGATTTCGAGTAACGACTTTCGGAGCGGTACGACCATCGAGATAGATGGCTCTGTCTGGCGGGTGGTGGAATTCCTGCACGTCAAACCGGGTAAGGGATCGGCCTTTGTGCGAACCAAGTTAAAAAATGTCCAGACCGGCAACGTGGTAGAACGGACGTTCCGGGCGGGGGAAACCTTGCCCTCAGCCACGATCGAAAAGCGTACCATGCAGCACACCTACAAAGAAGGCGATCAGTTTGTCTTCATGGACATGGAGACTTTTGAGGAAGCAACTCTAACCCCAGCACAAATGGGCGATCGAGCCAAGTATCTGAAAGAAGGAATGGAAGTCAATATTCTCTTTTGGAATGAGCAAGTGTTAGAGGTAGAATTGCCCACCTCGGTAATCTTGGAAATCACCGATACAGATCCGGGAGTCAAGGGAGATACGGCCACCGGTGGCACGAAACCGGCGATCGTAGAAACGGGAGCGCAGGTGATGGTTCCCCTGTTTATTTCCATCGGTGAAAGGATTAAAGTGGACACCAGGGATGGTTCCTATCTGGGACGGGAATAATTGTGATCAGAAGCCCAGAAATGAGGCCTTAGGGAGGGGTTTAGGACTAAAGCCAGTTTTCTGAGCCTGTCTCCCAAAACTTAGCCGCTAGATGCGAAAAATCGACGGTTTGGTAGGTGCGAATTTGGATTTGTTGCTTTTTATTTGCGGGGGGATTTCAGAGCGGTGACTATTGATTACAACGAAATTCGAGAACTGATCAAAACATTGGCAGCCACGGATATCAGTGAATTTAGCCTGAAAAGTGCAGATTTGGAGCTAAATATCCGCAAAGGAACCGTTAATACTGCCCTTGGTCCTCTCGCCGCTCCCTTGCCGGTGGTGACGGCCCCGGTCGCCCCTCCAGTGGTAGCGGCAGGCCCCACCCCGGCCCCAGAAACCCCCACTCCCGAACCCGTGGCCGCCGCTGTTGATAAAAAATGGCTGGCGATTACCTCTCCCATGGTCGGCACTTTTTATCGCGCTCCCGCTCCCGATGAACCCTCTTTCGTGGAAAAAAACGATCGAGTCCGGGTCGGACAAACGGTCTGTATCATCGAAGCGATGAAGTTGATGAATGAAATCGAAGCGGAAGTGGCCGGGCAAATCGTCGAAATCGCCGTCGCTAACGGTGAACCGGTAGAATTTGGTCAGACGTTAATGTGGGTTAATCCGGAGTAAGTAAGTGATTCTAATTAAATAGAAGATAGATTTTGTCTTTGATCCCCCCTGCCCCCCTTGATAAGGGGGGTGCCGGTAGGCGGGGGATCCCTGCCCCCAGGAAAAACTTTTTCAACAAACCCTAGATAGAATGAAAGCTATCCTCTTGACATCCTCGCCGCCGTAAAACGGACGGCGATTCCCAAACCTCACGATTTGGGTTTCTGCTTCTTTCCCGAAGGATTTTTCGCACCTGCCTTAACAGATTTACTCTGTTCTGGTCTT
>NZ_SFBV01000023.1:0-3599 GCF_007095585.1 Microcystis sp. M_OC_Ca_00000000_C217Col | reverse complement strand
AAGTCAAGCTGTATCCTTAACAAGGGAACAGTCAAACTAGGAGCCGTGTGAGGTGAAAGTCTCATGCACGGTTCTGAATGGGAGGGGAGGTCGGTGACGACCTTCTCGACCCCTAATAGTATGACAGCCTTTTTCTGATCAAGACGAAGTGTAACCTAATTGGCTATGGACGACCGACACCTCACACCCCACACCCTGCCCCCAGAAAAAATTTTTTCGGCAAACCCTATTTATCCGGTATTGACCTTGAATAGCCATCGTTGCCCCTTGTTTCCTGTCGAGCGGCGAATGATTAATAATTTCTTTGTAAATCGCAAAACAGATAAAAAATTTCTATGAAAAAACTGGCAAAAATTGGCAAGACCAAAAATGCTGATCAGCTTGGAACAACTGAGATAGAGCATCGTCAATCTGGACATTCAAAATGTCACCAACTTGCCGTGATCCCGATGCTAATAGTCAGAGGGAGACTTGCATAATTTCAAAATCTAAGTTAATCTCTCCTAAAAGTCACCTTTAGGTATTTTGACTAAAAAGAAAGTTGCCTAACTTCTACTCTAGCCTCAAGGCTAATGCTGAAAGCTAGAATCATCGGCTTCATCGACTGGCTCTAGCTAACTCTTTACACCACAGGAGGTCTGTTTGAAAGAGACTTTTATCCACAACCCCATGACATCCGCTACCCCAGAACAGAATAGCAATGCTGAGTCTAACCGAGTCCGTTGCTCGGCTGCCCTGCTGGGATTAGCACTCTCTCTGGGAGTACCTAGCCTTCTCAACTCCACCTCAGAATCAGCCCAGGCCGCCAATTCTGTACCTCCGGAATGGGAAGTGATCGACCTGTCCCAAAAAGCCAAAGCTGCGGGTAAAGAACTAAAAGAACCGCAAATAATCCAATCCCAAGCACTTGCTACCGTCAAATTCATCGCCACATCAGTAGTTGACCATCAGGTAAAACCGGGAGAATCCCTGTGGAGTTTAGCCGACACCTATCAAACCACCCCTTCAGCGATCGCTACCCGCAATAATCTTTCCCCCCAATCCGATCTGATTATCGGACAAACCTTAAAAATTCCCACTCCTGAGCAGTTGCCCCCGGCAGCCCCGGCAGCAACTCCTGAGCAGTTGGATAGTTCCTCTGCTAGTCTGCGTCAAACCCGTCAACGTCTCCAAGAAAGTTTGGCCGCCTTGCGAACCGAGGAAACCCCCCATCAGTCCAATTCTGGGGAAACAGTAATCGTTACTGAAACTACCGCTCTCGTTCCCGATAATTCGCCAACTAGCGTCGAGATTCCCGTTATTGCTCCCGAAGAATCCCCTCGACCAACCAGCCAGGTGATCCCGATTCCCGTTCCCACCCCTGAAAGCGATCGCACGATAGCAACAATTCCCCTTAATCCTCCCTTGACAAGCAGACCGGAAATTCCCAGCGTCGCCCTACGAAATCCGGCTCCTGTGACTGAAATTCCCGCCGTTCCCAATCCTCGGGTCATAATTCCCCCAGAAAATCAAGTTTATCGGGTTCGGCCAGGGGATACCTTAAACACGATCGCTCGCGCTCTCGGCATCACCCCCGCCGAATTAGCCAGGGAAAACGGCATTGACAACCCCAACCGGATTAAAGTTAATCAAACCCTAGTGATTCCCGACCGCTCTGCCAACGCTAGAGTTAATCAAAATCTTACCCCCTTGGTCGGCGATCGCCCTAGATTGTCCTTTAACCCCAGCAATCGACAAAATTTGCCCGCCGCCACCGCCACCACGGGGACGGAAGAATTCCCCGAAAATATCACCGGCAGCTATCGGGAAAGATTGCGCCAAGAGGTGGCTAATCTGCGGGAAACTAACCTTTCGGAAACCCAGAAAAGTATCGCTATTCCCGTCGATAATCCCGCAGAAACCCCCGATGATCGACAAATAAACCCTAATCCCCAATGGACTGCCCTTCGTTCTCGTTCTAACCAAAGCACCCCCCCCCAGATTATCGGTTCGGCCCCTACCAATGTGGAAGAGTATAATGACCGCCTCCGAATTCCCGTCGGCGAAACCGTAGAACCTTCTCTTCCTCCCCTCACTAATCCCGATGAGCATTTACCTAATCCCGCCCCGATTTTTACCGGCTTTATCTGGCCCACCAGAGGTGTGTTAACCTCCGGTTTCGGTTGGCGCTGGGGCAGACCTCATCGCGGCATCGATATCGCCGGTCCAGTGGGTACACCAGTTGTGGCGGCGGCTGCCGGTGAAGTAATCTCCTCCGGCTGGAATTCTGGCGGTTATGGCAATCTGGTGAAACTGCGTCACCCCGATGGTAGCGTCACTCTCTATGCCCATAACAGCCGTCTGTTGGTGCGTCGCGGCGAAACTGTTCAGCAAGGCGAGCCAATTGCCCAGATGGGTAGCACCGGTTTTAGCACCGGCCCCCACCTACATTTCGAGGTTCACCCCTCCGGCCAGGGCGCAGTTAATCCCATCGCTTTCCTGCCAGGCAGACGTTAAAGATGCCCCCAAAGGGAAGATTTTTTCTTCCCTTTTTTGCTCTTGTGCAATTGGGTGATTATGTGTTATCATTGATAACTGTGTAAACAACGGCTTAGTAGCTCAGTTGGTCAGAGCAGGGGACTCATAAGCCCAAGGTCGGCAGTTCAAATCTGCCCTGAGCCATCGGACAAGATCCAAGAAAACCAGCAAGATTATGGTCAGGTGATATCTCTTTCCCTTTTACTTGGGGACGCTCCCTTCGGGTTCTACCTGATAACTTTTTACTGATAACAGCAGCAAGGGAATTCCAAAATTTATTAGCCCAATTGTACTATAACTTTTGCCGATACAGTCACTACCATAATATTCTGGTAGGAGTACCTAGTGGTCAGTGAGTTTATCGAACTGCGTGCGCCCAAAATGTCCTATAGATATTTCGACCAAATTGAGATGCAGCCACGGAAACGAAGCCAAGAGAATGAAAAAACCGGAATTTGAATTTGATCCTAATAAAAGCCAAGCTAACAAAAATAAACATGGTCTAGATTTTGTTGAAGCTCAAGTATTATGGTTAGATTCCCAAAAAGTCGAAATTCCAGCCCGAACAGAAAATGAACCACGATTTGTTGTTATTGGTATAATAGCAGGTAAGCATTGGTCAGCCGTAGTTACCTATCGTCAAACCAAAATCCGTATTATTTCAGTCCGACGCTCTAGACCTGAAGAGGTAGAAATTTATGAAAGCTGAAGATTTTGACCGCAAATTTGATGATGGAGAAAATATCATCGAATACTTGGATTTAACTAAAATTAAACGTTCTAATTCCGAGGAACAAACAATTGCGTTTGAGTTTCCCTCATGGATGGTAGAGGCTCTTGAGCAAGAAAGTCAGCGTCGTGATTTACCGTTACAAGCTATTGTCAAAGACTGGATTGGGGAAAAATTGGCGTTGTCAAATTGAAAGATGATCCGAATCAGCACCGGAACTCAAATTACTTTGATATACTTTAGACGTTCATAATCTGAGATTTATTAAACTTCTGAAATCGTAGAGTCAGCAAGGAATCCAGTTCTTTTTTATGTTTCAAATGGGCATCATTCAAACATTCATAAATGGCTG
>NZ_SFBV01000229.1:0-3386 GCF_007095585.1 Microcystis sp. M_OC_Ca_00000000_C217Col | reverse complement strand
AGCTATTTATGAATGTCTGAATGATGCCCATCTGAAACATAAAAAAGAACTGGATTCCTTGCTGACTCTACGATTTCAGAAGTTTAATAAATCTCAGATTATGAACGTCTAAAGTATATTAAAGTTGTCCGTTATCAATCATGGAATCCCCTAGATTTATTCTTAGATAAGTAGGGAGGCACAATTATTTGTAGGATGGGTTAGCGGTAGCGTAACATGAGCGGGCGTTGGGTTTCATGCTTCAACCCAACCTACGTTCTGATTTATTCTTAGATAGCAAATTATTAAACTTGTCCGTTATCAATCATGGAATCCCCTAGGGCACCTAAATGAAGTTTAAAATATTTAAGTACCTAGGCAAAATTATTTACACATGACGATCATTGCCCCGTAAGGGTTTTAGCTCGATCGGGCAGGTAATTAATTTTGCATGACTACTTATGACTTGTATTCTTGGCTTTGCTGGATGCGCTGCGTCTCTGTTCAGAAATCAAATAGGCGGATTATATTGCTAGAACTAAAAAAAGCGGGTTGAACCCCGCTTTTAATCAACAACTAAGCTAACTTAAAGGCATCTCGCCAACACCAGCGCAACAGGGTGAAAGCTATTAAACCCTTAACCACTTCTAGACACCAGTAACCAATCTGCAAAGACATCATTTCTCCCGACATTCCCGACGCGGCAACGGGAGCCAGTAAACCCATAGCACTCAGATTGGGAGTGAGAAAATAGGTGTAAATTAGGGTGATTACTAAGAGAACACCAGCGAATAGAAGCGATCGATGTTCGGGGAGATGGATTAAGGTATGATAGCGGTGGAAGACAACAAAGCTACACAGCACAATCGCCGCACAAACTAATTCCAGATGGTTAAAAATGCCAAATAGCAAGTAACCAGCACTGGCAAAGCCATTTTGTGTCATCATGCCAGCTACGGATAAGCTGGGGAGAATGATTAAATCGATGACGAAACTGGCACTTAACCAGAAACCGAGAACAACCATCGCTAAGGTTGTCCAATTAAACCAAGACCAATAACGCTCAACAAAAGTTTTCATTAGGCTTGCTCCTCCTTGCCTTTATAATTTAATTGTAAAGAGCGTTCGCCAAAATTATGGCCAGTTTTTTGGTAATTCTTAGCAATTCTTATCAATTCTGAGGAGAGCAACCAAACAATACCGCTCTTAAGTAGGTGGGTGGAATTAAATATAAGATGAACGTAGGTTGGGTTGAAGCATGAAACCCAACGCCCCGATGGGTTACGCTACCGCTAACCCATCCTACAAATAATTGTGCCTCCCTACTTATCTCTAGATTTGGCTACCCGCTCGGGGCGGAATTGTAAAGATTTATCAACAAGTGTTTATAAAAACCTTTAAATATTGACCAAGCTAACGATTCTAGACTTACCCTAAAACAATAACTGACTATCTACGGGTTTACTGTTATGGATAAGGATTTTCGTAACTATCGCATGGTTTGCACCCTCACCTTCGGAGATATTTACGGACAAATAATCGTCTGGTTAATCGTTATTTTTCTTACTCTGGCTTCCACTCTAGCTCTTTGGAGTAGCACTAGACAAATTTTCGCCCTCGCTACCGTGGGGTTAGTCGTCGTCCTCTCTTTGCCTTTTTTACTCTTTGCTTTCGTTACTACCCTCCTTAATCATATTGAATTCGTTCCCATCGAAACGGAAACCAACATTCGTCGTGGTCCTGTACCCGGAGTTAGCGGCAGCCGTGTACCCGCAGCTGGCTAAATCCGACCAAATCCCCAATAAATAATCTGGAGACGTTGTCAGCAACGTCTCCAGCAGTTTTTACCCTTGTTTGCGTCGGGGTTTCTCGTTCTTAATTTTTGTAAATTTTTGTAAATTTAACTTGTTTTAAAACACTTTGTCTGGTAAAGATTATCCAGAGAAAAATAGATGAAGGAGAGAAATTGTCAAGAGAATAATCTTGTTTGCTGCCTGATCCCGGTCAATGATAAATTTTTAAATACCTAGTCTTTTACATTTTCCCAACTCTCGGAGTGATCCCCGATGTTAAAAAATCTCTTTGGTGGCAAAAAATCTGACTTTTACCTAGAACTAAAAGAAACCGATGGTGAACAACAAGCAACAGCAACCACGGCTGTAGTCGCACCTGTGGTGGAAGCGCCCGCACCTGTTGTGGAATCTGCTGCTGCCCCTGTAGCCGAGAAAAAAGCCCAAAAAACTTCTATTAAGAAAGAAAAGCAAGTAAAAGAAACTCCAGCTGCTCCTGTGAGCGCACCGGCACCCGTAGCCGCTACTAACGGTAAAGTAGAGCCGCAAGAAGTAGAATTTGCGACAAAATACTTGATTACTCCTAGTATGTCTCGCCGTCGCCCTGGTCCGAGCTTGAATGGTTTCAAAGACATGGCACGCAAGGCGAAACTACCTGCTAACCGCGGCTAAATCCCCCGGATTGCTTTCTCAACAAAAAAAAAGGAGAGCTTTCTTTGACTCTCCTTTTTCATCAGGGTGCATCTACTAACTCAAGTGTAGCAGCGAGTTTTTTTAAGGTTGGTTATTTAGGTTACTCCCCAGAGTATTTTGGGGATAATTATTACCTGTCTTCTTGGGTAAGTTTTAAAACCTAGAACTAGGTTGACTGGTGGACAGGTGCAAAATCAGCATTCATAAGTAGGGAGGCACAATTATTTGTAGGATGGGTTAGCGGTAGCGTAAACTATGCGGGCGTTGGGTTTCATGCTTCAACCCAACCTACGTTCTGGTGGACAGGTGCAAAATCAGTCTTCATATCTTGATTCAGCAACGCCATTAGGGGTTAACTTTCGCCGCTCGGATTAGCCAACCGATTACCCCACCCGTAACACCACTGAGGATCGAACTGAGCCAAGCCGTGATCACCACTACTCCGATCTGTTTCCAGTTTTTCAATTCTCCGACTTTTTCGGCGAGATCGGTGGTTTTTCCCGCCGCATTCTCTATAACTTTAACTCGATCGCTTAAACCCTCTATCTTCGCGTCTAGGGTTCGGATATCGCCTTTAATTTCCGACTGCCCTAACTCTAAATTCTTCTGTCCGTTTTCTATGGTGGTTAGTCGGTTTTCCATGGTGGTTAGTCGGTTTTCGATCGCTTTTTGTCCGTTGGCAATGCCGATAATTAAATCCTCTAATCTTTTTAAATCTTTTTCAGTGGCGGCTGTCATCAGTTAAACTCCTCTTAGTTGAATTTTTCTTGCCCCGATTCGATACTTTATTGATTGCGGATAACTTTCTCATCGGAAATTTTGGGTCTGAAACCCCGCCGTTCTAGGTTGGCTTTACGTTAGAATTAAAAGGCCAGTCTCGAAAACCAAGTGGACGGCGCAGCACCTTGAAAACTCGGCTTAGGG
>NZ_SFBV01000228.1:0-8429 GCF_007095585.1 Microcystis sp. M_OC_Ca_00000000_C217Col | reverse complement strand
CTGTGTGGAAACGAGGTCTATACTGATGGTTTCTTCGTCAAAATAGCCCTAAAAGTCTTGCCCGATAAGCATTTCACAATTCCATAAGCAAAAATTATCACACAAAGTCGAGAAGAGCCATTCTTTGAGAATGTCCCCTCCTAAAATCCCATCAATATAGTATTTCGAGAATACTTCCGGAAGAGAGCCAAAAAAAACTTCCGTTTCGCTAAACAAAATAGAACCTATTTCCAGTCTATCAAGCCTAGCAGTCCTATACCAAGAACTACCCGTTACACCACTTCCCCGAGCAGATGATTGAGATGTCGGTAAATCTAGAAAGTCTAATAAATCTGGATGAAAGACAGTCACCTGTGACCCCGTATCGAGTAAGACATTAACCGTTCTTCGGTTGTCGTTAAACTCAACAGTGACTGGAATCACCCACATAGACAATCTTTCAAGATTATGGTCTCCCTGAAATGTATGTTCAACGACAATGACGGCCATGTAGAGTAAGGATGATGGAGCAAGGATAAAAGCTGTGGCGTTGATAGCCAAGAATCGTTATCAACTTTAAGCAACTTTACTTCCGTCAACAAGACCTGTATAAAACAAATATAAGTCTCCCTTCAAATGTTTAGTCTCTTGTATAAGCTTACGTTTATCGTCTGAATACCCAATAACCTTACCTTTCTCTGGCCAGCCATATTTGTCTCGACCAGTGATCTCTACTACCACCCATTGATCGGGGTAATAGGATGAGACATCGGCTATACTCAAATCTTCTGTTTTGTGGCTAAGTGTCTTCATGGCTAAGGTGGCAGTTGATTTGATCAGGATCTTTATAGATTCATAGATTCGCAATAGTCATCGGATGAATTGCTTCTGGCAACCGTCCTGCATATAACGGTACAGACACTCCAGATTGTTAACCGAGTCTTGAAAGCCCTGTGCTACAAAGGGTTGAAATGTTGAGAAAGATGTGACTAATCGACAGTAGTTGGGAGGATTTTCGATCTTAAGGTAATCAACATATCTATATTTGTAGTCACCGATACTTGCTTAGAGGGGATTGCAATAACAACCAAAAAGTTATTTTGCTACTAGGATTACATGAGACAAAAGAGAAATCAACCAATAATTATTGGTTATTGCAAAACCCCAAATTTGGTAGGGGTTGGTTTCCCAACTGGGTGCTTGCTTTGGAAATAGAGACAAGATGTCAACCAACAATTGTTGCAATGTTTAACCAACAATTGTTGCTATCATTAAACAATAATTGTTGGTACTCCATTTCAAAATATGCTAACTAGCTCGAAAATACAGCCATGAAGACGCTCTCGTCAATGCCCCAAAACCTATCCGATGCCGAAAGGCAAGCAAGCAACTGTGGTTTGTATATTTCCAAGCTACAAGCTTTGTTGGCAGAAATCGAACCCCCATCTGAAAAATACAAAATGCTCCTGTCACTGTGTGATGCCCAAAAGCAGGCAAGAAACTGTGGTTTGGATATACCCAAGCTAGAAGCTTTGTTGGCAGAAATCGAACCCCTATCTGAAAAATACAAAATTATTTTCTATCTGGCGGCTACAGGTCTTTTTTCTGCGGATGACCTCGCTGAAATGTTCAATCATAGCAGCGGCAAAAATCTAAACGCAGATTTCAACAAAAATCTAGGATCCCATCTTAAGGATTACCTTGAGTTAGATGACAGTGATCGTCTGGGAATTACTTCCCTAAGAAGGATTCTCTTTAAAAAGGGCTATCTTGTTGACATTAATGACGATGAATTAGTGAGAGTTTTGCCAACACGCTACGCTGAAAATTCTCAATTAGAGCAGTCTTTTACTGTCAGACACAATTAGTGCGGATGAGAAGACCACCAATCAAGGAGATTGATTTAAAAATGGAAAACACAGAGTTATTGTGCGAGATACCAACATCGGTCACTCCCCGTGCTGACATTATTAATGATTTGTTAGCTCAACTAGACAATGAACAGGATATCGATATCCGTGCTGAAATCGTAAGGAAATTAGGGGAATATCCTAAGCCTCAAGTGATTAAAAAACTTTGGGATTTGAGAAATGATCTAGAAAAAGAATCTGATGATTTTGTGCAGTACGAAATCAAGCTCAAGCTTAGTCTGCATAAAGTGACTACTCATCCTAGTGTAAATATTGATTTTTTTCTGGATAACTTAGAGGTATTCCAATCAAAAGATAACAATTCTCAAGCTCCAAAAGTCTTAATTGATGCTGATCTGATTGAAGAGTTTTTATTGCGAAATCAGACGACTCTTAACAGGGAAGCTACTAGGGTTATGGGACTTGTTTTAGAAGGAAAAATTAATCCTTACATTGGCGAAATGGGATTAATCAAAATTTGGCATAATATCAAAAATCTGAAATCTAGAGAAGATGCCAATCGTTTGATCATTGAACTTCTGAGTAAGATTAACGTCGGTCAAGTTAACTTGAAAGACATTGACCTAGAAAAATATCCCAACGCCAATTTGAAAACGGCAATTCAAGTTGAGATTGCCAGAAAGTATAGCCTAGCAGGTATTATCACCATCAGAGATCGAGAATTCATTGCCAGTGGGTATCCTTTTGTGGGTTCTCCTTCCTTATTCTTACAGTCTTTAGGGAAAGATACCTCGCCAGCTTCTATCGAAAGAACTCTCAAAAATCTCGGTAAAGCGGCAATGGAAAATGAAAAAGTAAAACTCAATCAGCTTTTAGAAAACGAGCCTCAACAAAACTTATTCTTTGAAGATAATCTTTTGCTTTTTCAGGGCTGGAAAATTGAGAACTTTGAAATTCTTTGTGCCAATAACAATTTAACTTCCGCGACAGTTATCCTATGTAATACAAAAACCCAAGAGCGTTACACTGAATCAGCCTTTAAAAAAGGTTCAGTAGATGCACTTTGTACTGCTTTTAATGAGGCTCTAGCTCATTTAGTTGAGGTTAAACATACCCTTACATCTATCTATTTAGCCAACTTGACACCGGGTCAAAAAGGAGAAGTAACTGTCAAGGCGGTGGTTGAGTATGATGGTAAAGAAGTTATTACCATCTACACCCATGAAAATATTCTCAAGGCTTATTTTTTCGCCTACGTCAAAGCGATGATTGCCGTTTATGCACCCAAGGAATATCACCCCGATATTCATAGCACAAAAGAATTGACACATTTGCACAAAATTGGCGAACGAGATTTTTGGGGACTGAATTTCAGCCAAGTTAATTTAATGGATAGTGAGGCCAATCTTTTTGACGCAAAATTGATGGGATGTAACTTCAGTCAGGCTAATCTTTCGGGGGTTAATTTAACTAATGCTGATTTAACAGGAGCCGATTTGAGTCATGCCAATTTGAGCAAAGCTAATTTAACGGGAGCTAACTTGACCGATGTTAAATTAGATGAAAATAATCTAACCCTCCTTGATGGCACAATTTTGACTAACACAATTATGCCTGAAATTAACATTGAAATTAGCGGCGAATCCCGTTTAGAAAAGGTTGGTCAACTACTCAAACACATTGATCCTAAAAGTCAATCTCGAATCTTGGCTATTCACTCCATGACAGATTCCATCTGGTGGGATAATCCCCTTGGTCAAAAATTCTGGGAAGTTAACGAAGAACTAATCAAAAGGGAGATTTCTATTCAACGAGTCTTTATTCTTCCTGAAGTTCCGACTCCAAAGCATTTACAGGTGATTCAGGAACAACTTAACTCTGGCATAGAAGTTGCTTGGATTTGTCAGGAAAAAGCCAAAGATGTTGAAGGCTATCGTTGGGATGATACCAACCTATTGATTAGCGAAAACTTATCTGTTCCAAGAAATTCTTTTACAGCGAGAAGAACTATGAATGGTCAAACAGAAACAGGTTATATTTCCTATCAAACAAGAGTTGTCGAGACAGATAAAAGTATCTTTAACGCTCTATGGGAAAAATCCGAAAAACTCTCTACTCAAGCTAATATTCAGGAACAATTAGCAAACCTGAATACCTGACCCCGAACTTTATTGTTTTATTAACTGATGCTCACAATGCGATCGCTTTTTCTATTTTGTTTTCATAAAAAGCGATCGCTAAAAAGTGAGTTCTCGGTCGTTTGTCACACAATCCTGAAGATATAAATCAATTAATTCCTGATAAGAAATTCCTTTTTCTTTTGCTTTTTTTTCAAAGAAATCAATGACATCAATCCTTAAAGGTAAAGTAACCTGCTGCTTGAGTTGTTGAGCAAAAGGATTAGGACGACTTTTCATATTAGCGAGATCATACTCTGATTTCATAAACAATAACCTCGATATTGTTGAGACTCTTTTTGAGTAGCTTTTCGAGCAGAAATAATTCTAATAACAGAATCCTCTTCTCGATAACAGTGAACAATTAATAAAATTCGCATTTTTGAGCTTCTACCCAATAATAAAAATCGCTCTTCCATTTCTGAATGATCATCATCCCAAAACTGAATAGCATTTTCGTCATAGAAAACAGATTCAGCTTCTTGAAAGGAAACACCATGCTTCTTTTGATTGGTTTGATTTTTTTGCTTATCCCACTCAAAGGATAGATGAGGCATTGAGGACAGTGTAGTATTTTTGTTAAAACCAACGGCCCGATTATAACATATACAATCAAATTAACGATAGTTTGCTCTTAAAAAATTGTTCTCTCTCACCTCAGAAAAACTGCGATCGCTCTTTCTATTCTATTTTGATAAAAAGCGATCGCTTCCCCACAATCCCTAAAAAATAACCATAAAATTAATTAATAAGTGGGTAGGCGTTAAAAATTATCAGATGCCCCCTTATTAAGGGGGATCCCCCCGCCTATCGGCACCCCCCTTATCAAGGGGGGCAGGGGGGATCGAACCTAAAATCCATTATTAATTTAATTATAACCAGCCACTTAGAATATCGGAGAAAGACAAACATGATTATCGCTCAAGAAAAACCAACTATTGCGACAGTCACCAAAACCCCTGTCACTTTGGAAGCATATCGGGCGATCGCTGAAACTTCTCAGGAACGTTATGAATATTGCCATGGAGAAATGATTCTTATGCCTGGAGGAACCGCAACCCACAGCGCAATCGCGATCAATATCTCGGTTTTTTTGGGATTTTTATTGAGAGATAGGGATTTTCGTCTGTATAACAGCGATCTGCGGTTGTGGATTCCTGAATATCATTGTGGAACCTATACCGATCTCATGGTTGTTAACCATGAACCGGAATTTAACGGCGATCGCAAAGACGAAATTCTTAATCCTTTATTTATTGTAGAGGTGCTTTCCCCCGCCACAGAGGCCTATGATCGAGGTGATAAATTTAGAAAATATCGTTCCCTGTCAAGTTTTTGTGAATATCTGCTCGTTAGTCAAACTGAACCCTACATTGAGCAATATTTCAGACTCGCACAGAGCGATCGCTGGCAACTACAAACCTACGATCAACTTAGTCAAATAATCCCTCTGGAGAGTTTAAATGTTGAACTTCCCTTGCTAGAAATTTATCGTCGCGTTAGTTTTGCGGCAGCCTCATAAATCGCTTAATCCGATTAATACCCTTTCTATTTTGTTTGCATAAAAAGCGATCGCCCCACAGTAAAGAAGCGGTGAGAAGTAGTTCATTGGAACTACTCAGGATGGTTAGGCAGAGAATGATATTGAAAAATGCCAAATATACTGCCGACACTGCCGACACTTAGAATACTGCCAACACTGCCAATACTGAGAATACTGCCGACACTGCCAATACTGAGCATACTGCCGATACTAACCAGACTTAAAATACTGCTGGCACTAGCGAGACTTAAAATACTGCCGGCACTGCCTAAACTCAAGATACAGCGATAACTAGCTTTGCTCAGATAATTAAGACCAGAAATCATTTTAAATCGCGGAAAGATTGGGGAATAGTTAGGGAAGTATTTTGCCAAACCTGTTGTAAACGCATAGCCGGCATAGTTAGATAAAGAATATCACCTTGATCGAGAGTAATTTCCAGTAATTGCCAACCATGGATAGTTTGACCCTGTTTTTCTAGGTAAAGTGGCACAAAATCGGCATTCATCGCCGCTTCCTTGATAATTTGCCCCATAAAAGGATGATTAGGTGTGATTAATGTAGCCAAAGCAACCCAGAGGAGATCATCGGTCATGCCATTACCGAGAATTCTACCGCCCAAAGCGGCCGCAGCGAAGGAATAGGTAGCTAGATCCCGGGGACATAATACCGTATCAAAATCAAAAACCTCTTGAATCGATCGCCCGAATTGTTCCTGAGAGCAGCGTAAAACTAGATTAATTTTAGGAGCGATCGCTTTAGCAGTGAGGGCAATCTCCACATTAATCATATCCTCGTAAGTAACCACGATCAAAGATTCAGCGTTGTTAATATTAGCCGTTTCTAGGGTAGCCACTAGACGCGCATCCTCGATGATAACGGGGATTCCCCAGGAGCGCACGGAATGCAAAAATCGATTATTGGGGTCCGATTCAATCACCACCACTTCACAGCCTTGCTCGTGCAATTGTCGCACGATCCGGGTGCCGATACCTCCTAAACCACAGATAATGTGATGATTGCGGACGGGAATGCGGGTAGCATCCCAAAACTGCTTAAAGCGACTACCGAGAATAAAATCGTTGAGGAGAGCATAACAGATACCGATAACCCCCGCACCGACAATCATCATGACCACGGTAAAAATTTTGATACTATCGGGGGTAGATTCGGCCACTTTTTCGTTACCTCCGGCACCGGTAATCATCCCGACAGAGAAATAGAGGGAATCGACAAGGGAAATTTTTTGATTAACGCTGAGATAGGTAACGGTAGCAAGGGAAATCATCCCCAGGAGAGAAAGGGTGACAAGAATTACTGGTTGGACATAGTGCTGATAGGGACGGAGATTGAGTAGATTTCTCAGCCACTTTTGCAGTTTAAAACGCTGTTTTGCCTTAATTGTCGGTTTATTGCCGATAATCAGATGATCGCCAGTTTGGAGTTTTTTGCCTAACAGAACTGCGGAAACCAGATCGATTTCGTCGTGAGCGGGGAGATAATAGATTAACATTCGGGCCGGATCGTCCCAAAGTTCGTAGAGCGGTAATCCCCACCAAGGATGATTTTCCTCAATAATTATCTCTTGAATTGGCCAAAGGCGATCGAATAGCTGTAATTGACCGATAGCTTTATTACCAAGGGCAGCAAAGGAAAAGATCGGAGCCGCTAGGGAAGCAACGCTCATGCTAACGTGAGCAGGGAGGGTTTGATCGAGTCTTTCTCCCAAAGTTTCGTTAAATAGTCGGTTAACTATCCGAATTTTCGGGTTAATTATTCTTGCGCGGGTGAGAATTTCTAGATTGAGTGCGTCGTTATCGATGGCCAAAACTAGGGTTTCTGCATCTGGAAGGCCAGCTTGCAGGAGAGTTTTAGGAGAGCAGGGATCGCCGATGATAATATCAGACTGGTATTCACAGACCATTTGGCGATCGCTAATCGCCACTACTGCCGCAGATTGTTGTTTGAGTAAACAAAAGATTTTATAACCCGTGCGACCTAATCCACAGACGATGATTTGCGGTTTCATTCGTCGAGCGCGTTTTTTGCTGATTAACCTTTCATTTCTAGCGCAAAAACTAGGAAAAATCTGTAACTAAAGCTGCAATATTGCCAATTTTCCTAATCAGGCTTTGAAGATGATAAAATAACCATCATCATTGATTTAATCACTTAGGTCTTGACTCGCTTTCTTTGGGATAAATTTAGTAAAGATTACCTCGAAACCTTTCTCTCTTCTTCCGGTGACGTGAAAACTAGCCTTGATGTGACGGCAGAAACTCAAGAAATTGATGTGTATTTTCGACCGACTTCCCCAGAAATGCCGCCCGAATTAGGCCTATTGGGCAAATTAGCTCAAACCCCTTGTCTATTGGAACCCTATCGCAATCCTGTCACGATTGAGGGAATTCTCGCTTGTTTATCTAAACTGTTGACTGTGCGGGAACAATTACAAAGAGAAGCTCACCGTCATCAACAACCCTTATTAGCAGAAAATATTCCTAGACTATGGATACTAACTCCTACGGCCAGTCAAAGAATTATAACTGCTTTTTCCGCTCTCAATAACCCAGATTGGGGAGAAGGAATTTATTTTTTACCTCCAGCATTAACCACATCCCTTATTGTCCTACATCAATTACCTGAAACCCCTGAAACCCTTTGGTTAAGATTATTAGGTAGAGGAGGAACCAGAACCAGAGCGATTGATGAATTAGAGGCCTTGTCTCCTAGTCATCCTTTTAAATCAGCTTCCTTAAAATTATTATACAATTTGAGTAGGAACTTGCAAGCCTTACCCAAAAGAACCCAGGAGGAGAGGAAATTTATTATGCGTTTAGCCCCTTTATACGAACAAGA
>NZ_SFBV01000227.1:0-22408 GCF_007095585.1 Microcystis sp. M_OC_Ca_00000000_C217Col | reverse complement strand
TTTTAGTTTTTCTATTAAGCTCAACATATATTTAAAAAGTTGCCGGTCACTTCTCATTTTACCTGATATTGATCGCTTTTACTTTTGATATTCTGATGGGAGAATGAAACAGCCCTAGGATCAAGGGGGGATCAGAGGTAAAATCTATCTTCAATTTAATTATAAATACTTACCTATAATTCATCTTGATTTAGTTGTCATTTTACCGAGAAATTGGCACAAAATCCACCCCAAAACTAGAACGAGAACCGGGTTGAACTACCACTAATTGCACCGATTGATTGCGATCGCCAGAGGGTAAAAATCGCACTGGATTAGTCGCCCCAGGCACAGAAAAATCACTGCTTCTTAACGCCCGTTGAACTCCCTCTCGGCTAGATTCGGCCCCAATGCCAGCGACTAAAGCCTGGGTAGCGTCATAGGCGGTAGCCGTGCGCCAATTTACGTCTCCTTGCCACAATTGGCGGGATTTATTCACAAAAGGACTGTTCGGATTAGCCCCCAAATGCCAAGCGATAGCGACAACCATGCCCAAGGCCTTTTTTCCGCCTACATCCAGAGTTTTGGGGCTATAAACGTCATCACCCGCCACAATCGGTAATTTTTGACCATTGATTTGAACCACCTGCAAAGCCTTATCTAGGGTACCACTATCCCCAAGAAGGGCGATGAGATTTGCTCCCTCCTGTTGAGCTTGTTGGAGGCTTTTAGAAGGGGTAAAAGTGAGGGAAGATAGATCAAATTCACTCACCACTTGACCTCCTCCTAATCCTAAAGCGGTGGTAAATTCAGATTTTAGGGATTGACTATAACCACTTTGGGAGTTAAAAAATACCACTGCCTTGACGTTAGGAATTTTTTGCAAACTAGATTCGGCTAATGCCCGTGCCGCCACAAAATCACTGGGAACAGAACGAAAGATATAGTCACCAAAATTGGAGAGTTTAGTTGAGGTACTGATGGGGGAAATCATTACTAATCCCGCTTTTTGATAGATAGCAGCCGCCGCTAAAGAGGTATCACTGCTAGTGTGTCCTACTACTCCTAAAATGCTGTTATCAGCCGCTAATTTTTGGGCAATTTGAGCGGCAATTTCGGGATTATCAGCATCATCAGCAATGAGAACTTTTAAAGGAATGCCATTAATTCCCCCAGCTTGATTGATTTGATTTTGAGATTGGGCGACTCCTCGTAAAACTTCTAGGGCGGTGTTGACATCGCTCCCAATTGGCACGGAAACGGCGATAGTATAGGACTTAGCTTCACCAATACGGGCGTTATTTAAGTAGATGAGAGCTTCGGGATCATTTTGATTAGCTCGCAGGGATTTTTCTAGGAGGTAAACTGCTTGCTGAAAGTCTCCTTTTCCGAGTGCCTGTATAGCAGCTTGTTTGTCAGAAGCAGCCCCTTCAACTATTAATAAGTTTTCACCTTGACTAAATCTTGCTTGTGGCGATACCGATTTTTGCTCTGGTGATATTTTCTCGATTTCAGAAAGATTGGTTGGGTTATTTTTTCCTTGAAAACGATTGTATAACCACCAACTACCAGCCCCAAAAAATATTAGGGTAATCAGCAGGGATAAAAGCAGGGTAACTGTATCATTTTTCTGGCTCATGGGCTGATAACTAAGATTAAATTAATGGTTTAATCGAGATTGATAGTTAATAAAAGCACCAATTCAATTCTGAATTGCACAAATATCCGATCTACCTTGATAGAATACCTCATTTGGGGTCTGATAGTCAAGACATTGTTTAAATGCGTCTTAGCTTATTAGCCATATTTTACCTTTTTGTTTGGGATTGTTCTAAATGTTTTATTAAAACATTTGAGGATAAAGGACCGTGTAAATGACTCCAGGGTAAAACCTGTTCTAAACGCCATTGTTGATGAACGTAATAATCTAGAGGTGGAATTTGTCCTTTTAGTTCCTTAAAAGCGCGTTTATAACTGCCTAAAGAATCACCATAGCCACGGGTTAATTCTAACAGGGAAGTTAAGCGGCGATCGCCTCTAGATAATAGGGCTTGAATCACCGACCAATTATAACTTTCTGGGCGAAATTCTATGCCCTGTTTACCTAATTGTTTCTCTAGATATTTTAATCTTTTTTCGGCCATTTTATTAACTCCAAACCACTGAAAAGGAGTATGGGATTTAGGCACAAAGGTGCTGCAACCGAAAGAAATTCGCAGTCCAGAGGCGGCTTTTTTTAATGCTATTAACATTTCCACAGTCGCCGCTATATCTTCAGTTTCTTCTCCCGGTATTCCCACCATACCATAGAGTTTTATCCCTTTTAAACCGCCAGCTTTGGCATTAATGGCAGCTTGGATAATTTCATCATTGGCTAACTTTTTGTTGATAATTTCTCGCAGGCGATCAGACCCACTTTCTACGGCAATAGTAATTGATTTGCTGTCTCTTAGGGATAAAATTCTGGCTAATTTTTCCGTGACAGTATTAGTTCTAACTGAAGCAATCGAGAGTCTAACTCCTTCAAATTTTGGTTGCAAAAGATAATCAAGTAAGGTTTCAAATTCGGGATGTTGACTGACAGAAGCACCTAATAAACCCAGGCGATCGGTCACTTTTAAACCTTTTTCAATGGCAGGGATTAAAGATTCTAAACTAGCGGTACGAAAGGGTAAAGTTAGATAACTAGCTAAACAAAAACGGCACATTTCTGGACAACTCCGCACCACCTCTACCATATAAATATTCTCCCATGCCGCTTGTTTTGTTACCACCGTAGAAGCAGAAAGGGTATTACTGCGATAGGTTTGTTTACTAACAAAGGCGGGAACATTATTATCTATGGGTAGAATTGCTGTAATTTCACCTTCGGGACTATCATAATTAACGGTGTATAAACTAGGAACATACACCCCCGGAACCTGGGCTAAATGACGCAGTTTTGTCGGGCGATCAGCGTTTCTAACCTCTTGATAGGCATTAATAAAATCAGCAATTAAATTTTCACCATCTCCCAATAAAATTACATCAAAAAAAGCGGCAAAAGGTTCGGGATTAGCGGTTAAAACTGGTCCACCTCCAAAAATTATCGCCTGCTGATCTTGCCGTTGATGACTGTGATAAGGAATTTCTAAAGATTCTAACAGCGAGAGGATATTAACATAGTCTAATTCCCAAGAAAAGGAAAAGCCGACTAATTCGGGATAACGGGGTAAAGATTCTTGAAAATCCGTAAATAAACGACTAACTTGTATATCCGATCGCAGGGCTAAAGTTGCCCAAACAATTTGATAACCTAAACTGGTTATACCCACGGAATACTGATTAGGAAAGGCAAAAATAGTTCTAATGGCATCACTGTGGGGTATTGCGGGAGTAAAGAGGAGTTTTTCGTCTTGTAAGATGGTCATTTCAGTAATCAGTTATCAGTAATCAGTTATCAGTAATCAGTTATCAGTAATCAGGTATCAGTAATCAGGTATCAGGTATCAGGTATCAGGTATCAGGTATCAGGTATCAATTATCAATTATCAGGTATCAATTATCAGTGACTACCAGCAGTCTTTAGTAGCTTTTAATTTTCATTCTCTTGAAAGGGGAGGCTTGTTACCTCTTGTTTTTGGTCATATAAGTAGGTGGGTGGAATTAAATATAAGATGAACGTAGGTTGGGTTGAAGAATGAAACCCAACGCCCGCTCATGTTACGCTACTGCTAACCCATCCTACAAATAATTGTGCCTCCCTACTTATAAGTTTAATTTAATCCGGAGGTGAAGGAGGGGAAAATATCTCAATATACAGTTCTATGATCATATCTCAGGTTATGCTCCTAGGGAGTCGGTGGTCAAGAACAAATTTAAGTTATACTTCCTCCCTAGGGATAGCTATTGTATTTACAGGAGATTTTCTCTTATATCCTAGCAATTTTCACAGCTTAACTAGGTGTCGATTTTATTCCTGAGCGCCGCTTTCAAGCGACTCTTTATCTCCTTCACTCCATCTATGAATAACCCAGAAGAATACGTTATAATCATGGCGAAAATCCTAGATTTAACCATTCCCGATCGCTATTTAAATTCTGTGGTTGAAAACTGGCAACGCTTGCAAGAAATCGCCAGTTTAGTGACAGAATTTCCCTTAGAGGATGACGGGGAAAGCGCCCTCAGCTTTGAACCATGACTATTTCTGTGTGCAATTTAGCTCGATCGATCCAAAATCGTCAAACTAGCGCCTTAGAATTTATTAGCCAGACTTTGGCGGAGATAGAGGCGAAAAATCGCCATTTAAATTGCTTTACCGACATTTTACAGCCTAGGGCGCTCGCTCAAGCCCAAAAAATCGATCAAGCGATCGCCAACGGTGAACCCGTCGGTGTCTTAGCAGGGATTCCCTTCGCCGTCAAAAATCTCTTTGATATCGAGGGTATTGTCACCCTTGCCGGTTCCAAAATCAATCGAGATCACCCTGCCGCTGGACAAGATGCGATCGCTATACAAACCCTAGAAGCAGCCGGGGCAGTTTTGGTGGGGGCGACCAATATGGATGAGTACGCCTACGGTTTTGTCACCGAAAATGCCCATTATGGGGCCACTCCCAACCCCCGCGATCCTAGTTGCGTCTCGGGGGGATCCTCTGGCGGTTCCGCCGCTGCCGTTGCCGCTAATTTAGTCCCTCTCGCCCTCGGTTCCGATACTAATGGTTCCGTGAGAGTTCCCGCCGCTTGCTGTGGCGTGGTGGGGCTAAAACCCACCTTTGGGCGCGTATCCCGTCAGGGCCTATTTTTGTTCGTTAGTAGTTTAGACCATCCGGGATTTTTTAGCGGCAATGTGGCGGATATGGCGGCTATTTGGAGTCTTTTTGCCAAAAATAACCTTAAAGCTTCTTTAAATGGCTTAGAGGGCGTAAAAATAGCCCTTGCCGACGATTATTTTCAGCAGGGAGCCGAACCGGAAGTATTCGAGGCGGTGACAGCGATCGCCGAACGTTTAGGAGTGACTAAAAAAATCACCATTCCCGAAACCGCCCGCGCCAGGGCAGCCGCCTATATAATTACCGCTGCAGAAGGAGCAAATTGGCATTTACCGCGTTTACAGACCAGATTAGAGGATTTTGACCCCGCAACCCGGGATCGCTTCTTGGCAGGGGCATTAATTCCCTCTAGCTGGTATTTACAGGCTCAACGTTTTCGCCGTTGGTATCGCGATCGTCTGCGAGAGATTTTCACCGAAGTCGATATTATCCTCACCCCGACGATTCCCTGTATTGCGCCGCCGTTAGGAGTAGAAAAAATGATTATTGACGGGCAAGAGCTATTAATTAGACCTAATTTAGGCAGATTCACCCAACCTTTTTCTTTTATCGGTTTACCTGCCCTTTCGTTGCCGATTAAACGCCCATCCCGGCTACCGTTAGGTTTACAAATCATCGCCGCACCCGATCGCGAAGAGTTAATCCTAAGGGTAGCCAGGGTTTTAGAAGAAATGCTCATAGATATCCCGCACAAGTGAGATTTCAAGGGCTTACTTCCTCTTAAAATCCCTAATTTAGGCACTTATTAAGCGAAAAGGTCATTTTTCCAGTCTGAGTAAACAATCTACTGAATGGGA
Organism: Microcystis sp. M_OC_Ca_00000000_C217Col; assembly: GCF_007095585.1. Lineage (NCBI taxonomy): Bacteria > Bacillati > Cyanobacteriota > Cyanophyceae > Chroococcales > Microcystaceae > Microcystis > Microcystis sp. M_OC_Ca_00000000_C217Col. The sequence continues at coordinate 16,822 of NZ_SFBV01000227.1, read as the reverse complement.
GACTCCTTTTCAATCACATCTAACCAAGCGGCAGCCGATCGCTCCCAAGTGTCAGTTAGGGCAATTTGACGACATCTTTGGCGCTCTTGGGTTAAAAGCTGGGGATTTTTCAGTAATTCGACAATTTTCCAGGCTATAGCTTCCTGAGTAGCCGGATCGGTTACTTCCCCCGGCACTTTCACACAGTAGTCCTTTTCTCGAAAAACAGCAAAATCCGTCACCACCGGCAGACAACCCACCACTGCCGACTCGCGCACAGAAATACAATCGATCTCACGATAGGTGCAACCGTAGTAATGAATAGCAGAGCGAGCTTTTTCCTCGATTAGTTGACGATAACCCATCATTCCCCGATCAACTACCCCCGCACTAGCTTTAATCAAAGCGATTAAATTATCGCACCATTCCTTGCGATCGCCACTGCCATCCCGTTTAGTAAAACCATAGTAGAGATGTAACTCGGCCGCGGGAATTGCCGCCTTGATAATCGGCCAGCCATGCTTTAACATCGACTCTAGGCCGCGATAATAACGAGAGGCATAGACTAGACGATAGGGAAGATACTCACTTTCCGGCACTGTCTCACTTACGGCCAAAAGGGAAGTATCGATACCATTAGGAACAATCGGACATTGATTATCGGCACAGAAATCCAGTAAATCCCGTTGATATTGGCTTTTACAGAAAATTTGGTCATATCTAGCCAAAATTTCTGGGGTATAGGAGTCTGCCGGCACTTTAATATCTTGCCAATCAAAAAAAATTCGTTCTGCCTTGGTACCCGGACGGCAATAAGTGGGATGACGAGAGATCACCAATGTCTCAAAGTGATCTTGCCAATTCATCTGGTAATAATTAACATAGCGAATACCGTCCTGTTCCCCTTCCATACCCTCACAATTGCCAAAAATCGTCACTTTATAGCCGCGTTTCGTCCATTCTTGCGCTAAAAAAGCCACCGATGCCTGGGTGCCACTGGCCCCCCGTTGCCAAATTTCCGCCGGACGCATGGGACGATATTTTTCTGTGTAAATAACGATCGATTTTTTCGGCCAACGACGGGCGCTCAAGCGCTGTTTAATTTTAAATAGGGAAGGTGCGCTGGCCCGTAGCCATTGTTTGAGATTAGATTGTAGGGATGGAGTAGCTTGTGACACTCTTTTTCTCCAAGATCGAGGGAAAATAGGGGCGATGGGTGATAGAGTCTTAGTTTATCGAATTTAACCCGATTTCTCGACTCAGTAGAACAATTCGAGCCTATCATATAATAGGTTCAAGTCAAAAATCAATCTTTTTATTGCCAGCTATCGACAAGGAAATCTATGAAAATTGTCATCCCGATCGTGTTTTATCGCAAAGGAGGAGTAGAAAGAGTCATTATCTCTTTAATACCTAGCTTATTAGAATACGTCGAACAAATTATTATCGTCCTCCCTCGTAAGGAAATTGAATATTTTAAGTCTTTAATGCCTGATTCCGATAAACTTATCTACGAAGATTTTGCTTTTTATCCCCAGAGTTTTGAGACAAAATTAATCTATTTTTATGGTCTTCTAGCAAATTTTTATAAAACCCTAAGACTGACTTCTATTCATCGTCTTTTCTCTCGTAGAATTGAACTTTTACGCATCGAAGCAAGAATTAATCAGATTATCAAGCGTTACCAAGCTGATCACTGTTTGTATGGAATGACTAATCGGATTTCTCCCCCCAATGTCAAGGTTACTTTAAGTGGCATTATTTATGATGTCTTTTGGCAATTTGCTCCCTTAACTTACTCAGAATCCTATCAAGAAAACTACAATGAAGTCTTAAAAGAATGGTTAGATCAGTCCGATCTACTCTTCACAATTTCCCAAAAAACTAAAGACGATGTTTTAAAAGTTTTTCCCAATGCTACCTATGCTAGTAAGTTAAAAGCTGTACCATTAGCGGGATTTATCGAGCAGTCTAATTCCAAGAGTGATTTAGTCAAAAGTGAGCTAGTTAATTTTTATTTTCCCTCCTCCTTTGGTATCTACAAAGATCATCTGACTTTGCTCAAAGCAGCCATTAAACTAGCGAAAAAAGGCTTAAATTTCCAGATTGTTTTAATTGGCAAAGAAACCGATAATCTAGTTAGTGGAAATCTGCAATTGTCTCAACAGTCCAAAACCCAAGAATACCAAGACTATCTCAAAGAATGTACCCAACTTTATCAGGAAAATCAAGAAATTTTCCAGAGTCATATCAAAGGATTAGGTTATCAAGACTATGAAACCTTGCAGTTTTATTATCAAACCTGTTCCTGTGTGGTATTTCCTTCAAAATACGAAGGTTTTGGATTGGCAATAGCAGAAGCAATTTTACAAGGTATTCCCGTTATCGCTTCCGATTTAGAAGTGTTTCAAGAACAGGTAGAATTATATAATTGTCCCGAAAGAGTGCAATTCTATCCTAGGGGAGATGCGGACAGTTTAGCCAATTGTTTAGAACAATTTATCCTCAATCCAATTCCTCGCTTGTTACCCGAAGATATTCCCAATAAAATTAATCTCTGGACGTGGGAAGATGTGGCGAAAAAATATGTAGAACTACTGAAAGAAAATGCAGGTTACTGATCTCTATATCTACCCGATTAAATCCTGTCGAGGTATTCAATTATCCCAAGCTGAAGTGACTCCTAAAGGTTTACTCTGGGATCGAGAAATGATGTTAGTGGATGGCAAGGGTAAATTTATCACCCAAAGGGAATATCCGCAATTAGCCACCGTTTCTGTCACGATTACAGGAGATAAATTTTCTCTGAAAACATCTCAAGATTCCCTGACTTTTCAGCCTAATTTCACAGGAGAAAAAAGAGCGGTTCAAATCTGGGAATCTCAAACCATAGCCATGGATCAAGGGGATGAAATCGCCGAATGGTTCGAGAAAATTATCGACATTCCTTGTCGTTTAGTGCGACAATCTCCCGATTATCCACGTCCTGCGAATCCTCGCTATGCAGGGAATGATCATACTCCCGTCAGCTTTGCCGATGGTTATCCAATTTTATTAACTAATACTGCTTCTTTAGAGGACTTAAATCGGCGTTTAGTTGCACCGGTGCCGATGAATCGTTTTCGGCCTAATATTGTTATTAGTAGCGATCGAGCTTTTAGCGAAAGTAGTTGGCAAAAGATCACAATTGGAGAGATAAATTATGCCCTAGTTAAACCCTGTAGTCGCTGTATTATCACCACCACCGATCAAGAAACAGGTAGGAGAAATCCCCAGCAAGAACCTTTAAAAACCTTAAGCACTTTTCGCAGTTTCCCCGGGGGCATCATGTTCGGAGAAAATGTCATCCCCGAAAAGACAGGTACAATTAAAGTCGGCGATCCTATTACCGTAATCTAGAGATCTAGAGATATAGGGGGATAGGGAATGGGGAAATGGGGGAATGGGGGAATGGGGGAATGGGGGAATGGGGGAATTTCAACTAAAACCCTAACACCCTAAAACCCTAAAACCCTAAAACCCCAACACCATCCAACACCCAACCCCCACAAGGTTAAGATAAATAACCATAAGAACAATACTTGACTAGAGACACTGAAACCATGCCCCTTGATACCGCATCGATTTTAGAAGTATTACGTCCCGTTCAAGATCCAGAACTGCAAAAAAGCTTAGTGGAATTGAACATGATCCGCAATGTGGCGATCGATGGCGGAAAAGTTAGCTTTACCCTAGTTTTGACCACTCCTGCCTGTCCTTTACGCGAATTTATCGTGGAAGACTGCCAAAAAGCCGTTAAACAGCTGCCCGGGGTGGAAAGTGTCGCTGTGGACGTAACTGCCGAAACCCCGCAACAAAAAGCTTTACCCGATCGCCAAGGTGTGGAGGGGGTTAAAAATATTATCGCCGTTTCCAGTGGTAAGGGCGGTGTGGGAAAAAGTACCGTGGCTGTCAATATCGCCGTCGCCTTGGCTCATTTAGGGGCAAAAGTGGGGCTATTAGACGCGGACATCTACGGCCCCAACGCCCCGACAATGTTGGGCTTAAATGACGCACAAGTGACCGTACAGGGCGCAAATGGCGAGATATTGGAACCCGCGTTCAACCATGGCATCAAAATGGTTTCCATGGGCTTTTTGATCAACCCCGATCAACCCGTAATCTGGCGCGGTCCGATGTTAAACGGCATTATCCGTCAGTTTCTCTATCAAGTCAATTGGGGCGATTTAGACTATTTAATCGTCGATATGCCTCCCGGTACCGGGGATGCACAATTAACTTTAATTCAATCGGTCCCCCTAGCCGGTGCGGTGATTGTCACCACTCCCCAGACGGTTTCTTTAATTGATGCGCGTCGGGGTTTAAAAATGTTCCAACAGCTAGGGGCGCGGGTTTTGGGTATCGTGGAAAATATGAGTTATTTTATCCCCCCCGATCAGCCCGATCGCTCCTATGATCTATTTGGGTCCGGTGGTGGGGAAAAAACCTCGCAAGAATTGGGCATTCCTTTACTGGGATGTGTGCCTCTGGAGATAGCCCTACGGGAGGGCGGTGATACTGGTGTACCAGTAGTTTTGGGGCAACCAGAATCGGCCTCAGCTAAAGCCCTGATAGCGATCGCTCGTCAGGTGGCGGCGAAAGTATCCCTAGCAGCCTATAGTTAGTAAATTTGGGGAGAGAAATGGTGAGAAGACAGTCCCTTGTTAGTAGGAAACTAAGCGGTTTTAGTGAGCAGTTTAGCTTCATTTTCCGGGATATAGCCCAAATTGATTGGCTTTTGTTCGTTTTGGTGACGTGTTTAACCGTTTTCGGTGGTTTAATGATTCGTAGTGCCGAAAGACATACCACTGCTCTCGATTGGTGGCAACACTGGTTATTCGGGGCCGTGGGAGTGGCGATCGCTTTATTTCTGGCCCGTTGTCGTTACGAAAGTCTGCTCAAATGGCACTGGTTAACCTATCTTCTTACCAATCTCTCCCTAATTGCGGTAATTGTCCTAGGGGTGACGGCGAATGGGGCGCAAAGTTGGATTAATATCGGCAGTTTTAACGTGCAACCGTCGGAATTTGCCAAGGTAGGTTTAATTATCACCCTAGCAGCCCTCCTACATCATCGTCCCGCCGATAATCTTTTTGCGATCGCTCGTGTCTTTGTCGTCACTGCCATCCCCTGGGTGTTAATTATGGCGCAGCCGGACCTGGGGACAGGATTAGTCTTTGGGGCAATTACCCTAGGCATGATTTACTGGGCTAATGCGAAACTACCTTGGATGATTATCCTCTTATCTCCCCTCGCATCGGTTTTTCTGTTTAATTTACTTTTTCCTGCTTGGATTGTTTTAGCAATTATCATCGCTGTACTTGCTTGGTTTACCCTTCCCTACCGTTTTTTATCTACTTTCATCGTGGTGGCAACTAATCTGGCAGTGGGTAAATTAGGCGAGGTTTTTTGGGGTTTATTAAAAGAATATCAAAAAGATCGTTTAACCCTATTTCTTCACCCAGAAAAGAATCCTTTGGGGGGAGGTTATCAATTAATTCAATCCCGCATTGCCATCGGATCGGGAGAATTATTGGGACGGGGATTACACCAAGGCACCCAAACCCAATTAAATTTTATTCCCGAACAACACACCGATTTTATCTTCTCTGTAGTCGGGGAAGAACTCGGTTTTGTCGGCAGTATTCTAGTTTTAATAGCTTTCTGGTTAGTTTGTTGGCGTTTGTTAGTCATTGCTAATACCGCTAAAGAAAACTTTGGTTCTTTAATAGCGATCGGTGTTCTCTCGATGATCGCTTTTCAGGCAATTCTTAATATTAGCATGACCGTGGGATTAGCCCCGATTACAGGGATTCCTCTACCTTGGTTAAGTTATGGACGTTCATCTTTATTAACCAATTTTATCGCCTTGGGTTTAGTGGAATCCGTGGCTAATTATCGCCCCCGTAAGCGTTTGTACTAAGGAGAACGCCATGAAAGTGACCTATGATCCAGTCGTTGATGCTCTCAAAATCACCTTAAGTAATGTGCCGATTGCAGAAAGCGACGAGCAGAGTCTGGGGGTGATTCTCGACTATGACCAGTCGGGGAACGTGGTGGGGTTAGAAATCCTCAATGCTCAAGAGCGGATGGACAATCCCCAGTCTTGTGAATATTCGATTCTGACCACTAAACCGGAATTAGTCGCCACTTAAGAGAGACAAAAAGAAATTTAAATACAGGAATTTCCCACTGATATGAAAGAATCGCCTAAAGTTGTTTTATTGTTGACCCATAGCGGCGATTTTTTTACGATTGACCGCGTGGCTGAGGCGATAGAAAAAAAAGGAGCCACACCTTTTCGCTTAGATACCGATAAATTTCCCTTAGAGGTTCAATTAGCAGCCCAATTTAATGGAAAAAAAAGTTTTTATCAATTAAGCTATAATCATCAATCTATTGATAGTGAACAGGTGCAATCTGTTTGGACAAGACGTATTTGGCAACCTGAACTAACAGGGGATTTAGATCCTCAGTTTCGGGAGGCTTGTGTGCGAGAATCCCAGACGACTTTGGCTGGTTTTTGGGATAGTTTAAGGTCAGCGCGTTGGTTAGATAATTTAGTGCAAATTGAGAAGGCTAAAAATAAGTTATTACAACTTCGTTTGGCCTCAGAAGTTGGCTTGATTATTCCCCCCACTTTAGTGACCAATAATCCTGATGCTGCCCGGGAGTTTTTTTCCCAGGTTCAGGGACGAATGGTGAGTAAATTGTTAACTGCGATCGCCCGCAGTATGGAGTCGCCGGAATTTTTTCTTTATACCAGTAGGGTGAAAGCAGAAGACCTTGAGGAAGCGGAATCTTTACGTTATTGTCCCATGGTTTTTCAAGCGGAAATTCCCAAACAATTAGAATTGAGAGTTGTCGTGGTTAATGGACAGACATTTGTGGGAGCTTTAGAATCTTCTCAGTATAATAATTCTGCCGTAGATTGGCGAAGACCAGGTATTGATCCGGGTGCTTGGCAACATCATACTTTACCCGATTCACTATTGCAGCAACTTCAGATTTTTATGGCTAATTTAGGGTTGAATTTTGGGGCGTTTGATTTTATCTTAACTCCTGGGGGAGAATACGTTTTTTTAGAAGTTAATCCGGGTGGTGAGTGGGGAATGTTAGAACGGGATTTAGATTTACCTATTTCTAATGCGATCGCTGATTTTTTAGTCTTCGGTTGATCGGCAAAGCTGGCGCTCAAAAAATTGTTAATCCTAAGTTTTCAAGGAGATTTATGACCGTTTTACTTGTTACTTTTAGCCGCGATAATGAAAGTATTCCTCTGGTAATCAAAGCCATAGAAACGATGGGTAAAAAAGCCTTCCGTTTTGATACCGATCGCTTCCCTACAGAGGTGAAAGTTGATCTTTACTCAGGCGGTCAAAAAGGCGGAATTATTACCGATGGAGACCAAAAATTAGAGCTAAAAGAAGTTTCTGCTGTCTGGTATCGACGCATGAGATACGGACTAAAATTACCCGATGGGATGGATAGTCAATTTCGCGAAGCTTCTCTTAAGGAATGTCGGTTAAGTATTCGAGGAATGATTGCTAGTTTATCTGGCTTTCATCTTGATCCAATTGCTAAGGTAGATCATGCCAATCATAAACAATTGCAGTTACAAGTAGCGCAACAATTAGGTTTATTAATTCCGGGGACTTTAACTTCTAATAATCCTGAAGCTGTCAAGCAATTTGCTCAGGAGTTTGAAGCGACGGGAATTGTGACTAAAATGCTGTCTCAATTTGCTATTTATGGAGACAAGCAAGAGGAAATGGTTGTTTTTACCAGTCCTGTTACAAAGGAAGACCTAGATAATTTGGAAGGTTTGCAATTTTGTCCAATGACTTTTCAGGAAAACATTCCTAAAGCTTTGGAATTACGCATCACTATCGTCGGTGAACAAATATTTACGGCGGCGATTAATTCCCAACAATTAGACGGTGCTATCTACGATTGGCGAAAAGAGGGAAGAGCGCTCCATCAACAATGGCAACCCTACGATTTACCGAAAACTATTGAAAAACAACTACTAGAATTAGTGAAATATTTCGGTCTCAATTATGGTGCAATTGATATGATTGTCACACCAGATGAACGTTATATCTTTTTAGAAATTAATCCCGTTGGCGAGTTTTTCTGGCTAGAACTTTATCCTCCTTATTTTCCTATCTCCCAGGCGATCGCTGAAATCCTAGTTAACTCATAAACTGGCAAAGACAGAGCCAGAGTATTTTATCGCATCGACGAGGCTCTGACTCCAGATTTCCCCCGACTCCTGACTTGAAAGAGGGTGTAGGGTGTGGGGTGTGGGGTGTAGGGTGTGGGAAGTGGGGAAGTGGGGAGTTTTCTCAGTGAACTGATAACTGATAACTGATAACTGATAACTGATAACTGACTCCTAACCCCACCAACAAACTTTTTCAGCAAACCCTACTTAATTTCCAAACCAAGACTTTCTCGCGTGCTTCTATCAGATCCATGCCGATTTTTTCTAAAACTCGCTTTGAAGCTATATTATCGGGAGCGCAGCCGGCGGTCACTGTTTGCATACCGGGTTGAGAAAGTGTCCAGTCCATCATTGCTTTTGTCGCCTCGGATGCGTAGCCTTGTCGTCGATATAACGGCGCTACTTGATAGCCAATTTCTACAGCATCTGTGGGTAAACCTGTGACATCAGGAATAATTTTGATCATCACATGACCAATAAGAGTATTTTCTGTTTGATGAATAATTAAACTCCCCCATCCCCACTCATTTTGTAAGGGGAATTGCAGCAAAATATTCGCAATATCAGGGAAAGCTTGAATCAACTCTTGTTCGGCCCAGTCAGCTGCAACTTTTACCCCCAAAATTGTTGCTAATTCATCGATACTTATGATTGCCGCTTTCAGAAGTTCAAGCTTTAAGGGGACTAAATATAATCGTTCCGTCACCAGTTTTTCCAGTGCTTTCATTTGATAAAACTCCTATACCAGTTATCAGTTATCAGTTATCAGTTATCAGTTCACTGAGAAAACTCCCCACACCCCACACCCTACACCCCACACCCTACCCCCACGAAAAACTTTTTCAGCAGCCCCTAGCTATATTCTCACCCATTTTAAGGCTTTTGGGTCTTTATCGTAACGATAATTAACCCCATCTTTAGCAGTAATGATTTTACCTAAACTGGCACGACTCCTGACGTTACTTAAAGAATAGTCAGTTAGGGACTGCATTTGTTGATGGGACAAACCTTCGGCTATTTCAGAAACTCCTGCAATTTCCGCATCATGCTCAGGTTTAACCTCAGACAAAGGCTCTATTTTTACCACCGAAAAATCTTCTGATTTTTTTGACATCATTACCATGTCATTAACTTTTTTGCGCTGATAATCTTCTACAGTTGACAGCTGCCAATGGGAATTTTCTGTTAACTCTAAGACCCATCGATGATAATTAAATAAACTTTCCCGATGACCAACACTAATAAAGGTGGTTTCACTTTCCTGTAATTGCCGATATAAACTGGCTTCATTGGCCAAATCTAAAGCGCTGGTTGCTTCATCTAAGATAGTAAAAGTGGGTTTAGTGATTAATAGTCGAGCAAAAGCTAATCTTTGTTGTTCTCCGAGGGATAAAATCTGTTCCCAATTGACTTCTTTATCTAAGCTATTTTTGTCGGTTAATAAATGTTGAAGATTGACTTTTTTTAAGATATTTTCTAATTCTTCATCGCTCAGCTGCTCATTGGTATGGGGATAAAGTAATTGCTGCCGTAAAGTGCCAAGGATAATATAAGGACGTTGGGGTAAAAATAACATTTTAGCTAAAGGAGGACGTACTAAACGACCACTACCCGCTTTCCATAAACCGGCGATTGCTCGTAACAAGGAACTTTTTCCTCGACCACTGGGTCCAATAATCAGTAGGCTTTCTCCCAAAGGAACAGAAACCGATAAATTCTCCACAATTACCTTTTCATAATCGGGAGTTTGTAGGGTAAAATTTTCAAAAGCTAGACGATTATCTTCCAGGGTGGTAATACGACTTAAGTTTTTCGGCTCTTCACTGGCAACTTTTAAGGCATCTGTCAAGGTAGCTAACCGTTCAATATAACTTGAAACTTTACCCGATGTTCCCCATTCAGTAATTAATTGTCCCAAGGCATTAGAAAAAAGAAAACAGCATAAACTCGCTTGACTAATTTCTCCATAATCGATTTCGTTTTTAATAAACATCGGGGTCAAAATAAACATTGAAAATACACTAATCGCTGACTGATAACCTCGATTAAAAAGATTATTAAACCGTTCCCAATTTATCAGTTTTTCCGAGCTTTGAATAACCCGTTCAAAACGGCCTTCAATGATTTTTTCTTCCTGCTCTTCTCCCTGAAAAAAAGCAATGGATTCGGCGTGGTTACGCACATGGGTTAAAGAATAATTATAATCAGCTTTATTATTAAGCTCAGATTGATTAATCTTGTTTAATTCTTGAGTTAGATAAATTGCTATTAAATTTCCTGCGATCGTATAAATTATTAGATAAACCGCAATTTGCCGAGAAATTGTCCAAAGAATAATCGCAAAAGTAATCATTTGCAACCCTTTTTCTACGAAGGTAATTAACAACCTTAGGGTCATGGTCGTAATTGGTTCAATTTCTTGAGATAATCTTTGATCGGGATTTTTTAAGTTCGAGGTAAAATCAATGTTATAATAAGCGCGATAATTGAGATATTTTTTAACGGTTTGTTTGGTTAACCACTTATACCAATCTAAGGCTACTTTGCGACGAATAAATTGAGAAAAAGCAAATAACCCCGTTGTTCCTATAATCAACAAACTGGATAACCACAGCGTATTGAGATATTTAGAAAGGTCTCTATCTTCAATAATAATATCGAGTACATAACGATTCCAGTAGCTACTAAAAGCTTCTACCCCGACTGTTGCCAAGATACTTAAAAGGATCAAAGCTGACATTCCCCAAGAAATGATCACATCTCCAAAGGCGCGTCCATTTAACTCCGTTGGATACCAATAGGGTTGAGCGACAATTTTTAGGCTTTCCCAAAATTGACCAAATAGTGAAAAGGGATTATTGGCGGACTGGTCGGACACAACAGGGTTTTCCGTTGCTTGTTTAGTAGTATATTGAGGCATCTAGATCCAATTGGCAGTTCTTTTACTGTTCTCTTGACAACTCGCTATCATATTGTAGCGGCAGAATTACCTCTTGTTGTCTTTTGTTGACATTTTTATCTAGAAGATGAAAGCCAGCTATGGTCAGAAAGCTCTGACATAACTAAAAACTACTTGACCCATTTTTGTTAGTCTAGCACTTTAGATACTGATTACTGTTTACTGATCACTAAAAAACCCCATCTCTCAATCTCCATCATCCTCAAAATGATTAGCTAGTAGGAATTTTCGACTGGTATTCAACTCTTGCCAAAGCTGGTTAATTTTCTCGTAAGCTTCCGTGGAGGTAAGTTTTCCCCCACTGTGCAAACCAGCGATAAAAGAGACTCTCAGGGCGAATTCCTGCAAATTAGCATTAAAAACCAAATTTTGTGGCGTGAATAAACCCCTGTAGCTGGTTTTAGGGTAGAGAAAGTTATCTTTAGAATTGAATTTTTCCATTGTGACCAACCCCCCAGTATAGGATACCTACATTATTATATTACTTAACCTTTTGTTAACTTAAGCTTAACCTAAGAATTTGAACTTGTCTCTAGATTCTAGGAGAGTAGCTGCTGAACTTGATTAGGACGTTGGGTTTCATGCTTCAACCCAACCTACGTTCTGTCTCTAGATTCTTAAGAGAGTAGCTGCTGAACTTGATTAGGACGTTGGGTTTCATGCTTCAACCCAACCTACGTTCATCTTATATTTGATTCCACCCACCCACTTAAGAGAGTAGCTGCTGAACTTGATTAGCCGCCGCTATCCCAGAAGTTAAGGCCGTTTCTAGGGAAGAATTTCTCGATAAATCTCCCCCTTGACACCAATCACCACAGGCAACTAGAGGTAAAGGACTATTAACACTTAAACAGGGTACAGCTAAACCCTGACGGACTAAAGCATAACGCCAACGGTGAATCTGAGACCAATCCGGGAGAGGCAAAGAAGCACGAGCGAGCAAATCTAGCGTAACTGCTTCTAAATCCTCGCTATCGAGATATTTAACCGCAAAATCTCCACTACTATGCACAACAAAGACATAATCAGGGGATGATTGCCGTTTACTGCTATCAAGTCCTAACCAAGCGATAGCGGTGGAGGGAGTCACTGCGGGTAAAGAATCGCCATAACCTGCCATAACCGTTAAACAGGGATCGTAAACGATTGATCGCAATTCTGGCATAGTAGTTATATGAGAGTTTTCTAACAATAACGCTGCTTGCGGGGCGGGAATAGCCAGGACAATCACCGAAAACTCCCCCCGAATTTGACCGTTATTGTTTAAAACCCATTTTCCCTGACGATTTTCCAGACGAGTAACCAGAAAATCTCGTTCAATTTCTAAACCTTTAGCTAAAAATTTCGCCACGCTATTGATGCCAGAAGGAGCAACATAGCTAGAATCAAACCAAGAAGTAACTATATTCTCTCTCAGAAGATTATCAATTAAAGCCGCCGTTTTTTCCCCCTGAACAGTCAAAAAAGGCAAACCATGATCCACAGCAATCTCTTGATTAGCTCGATTAACCCGTCGCGTGGCTAAACGACCACCAATGCCTCTAGACTTATCAAATAGCTTAACAGTATAACCTCGATCGCACAACTGACGAGCGCAGGTTAACCCGGCTAAACCCGCGCCAATGATCCCAACCTTAATCGAAAAATTTGTCACTAGCCTTCCTAATCCTGTGAACCCTTGAGTTAATATTAGTAGTAATCAGCACTAGCGAAACTAAGTTGATTATTGGGGCTGAGGAGGACAAACCACATTGGACGAACTACGCACAGCTTTGGAGTTAGCCACCGAGGAGGAACTGCAGCAAATCACTAACATCCTCTTTTGCCGTCGTTTTAACCCTCTCGATTATCTACGAGCGCCGGACGCAATCGCCGTTCAAAGTCAAGATTGGGATAGTTGGTTAGATAGTGTCGAGGATCGTTTTCGTTATTTGGCTGCCGATGGTGTGACAGTATTAAAAGGTCAAACCGAAAAAGTTAGTTATCGTCAAATTCTCGTCCGTGTCTGTCATTTCCTCAAGGTTCCCTACTCCCAAAAAATGCCGACAACGGAAATTGAAGCGGAAATCTATCTTCACCTCGTTAACAAAGCTTGGAAACGTCTCCCCCCATCGGAACAAAAATCCCTCTCGATTCAAATTCAAAAAGCGCTCGCGGATTCCCACACTCCCCAACCCTTACCCGTTCACCTACAACACAATCCCCTTGATATAGTCCTCAAAGGCAGTAGCGTCATCGCCATTAATTCTATCCTGAAACCGATTCTGCTCAAACATATCGCCGGGCAGTTCGCTCTTCATTTTGTCCGCTATCAAGGGGCAAAAACTGCCCTAGTCCAGGGTGGGACAATTGTTAATCAAATCGCCCTACAAACGGCTAAACAGGGCATGACTAGGGCGGCAGCCCGCTACGGAGCCGTCAGAACCGTGTTAAGTTTGGTAGGACCGGCTTTATGGGGTTGGTTTATTGCTGATCTCGGTTGGAAAGCGATCGCCACCGATTACGGCCGGATTATCCCGACTATTTTTGCCCTTGCCCAAATTCGTCTGACTCGTGAGGATTGTTGGCAACCTGCATAACATGAAAAAGATTTTTAGTCAAGGGTGGGAGTGGAATTTAATACTTTTTTCAGTTTTTATCGCCATGATGCTGCCGGAGTTAGCGGGTATCGGCATTATTATCGTCTTAATTAGGGTTTTTACCGGCAATTTTCGGGCAATTATCCAGTCACGTCTCAATCAAGGTCTCGGTATCGTCACTCTTTGGTTAATGATTAGTGCCAGTCTTTCCCCAACTCCGGGGGATGCTTGGATTGGTTTAGGAAATTTCCTGCCCTTTTTCTTCTTTTTTAGCAATATTCGGCAATTAATTAAAAAACCCTCTCAATTGCGTCAACTAGCTTGGGTGATGGTTATTCCGTCGGTTTGGGTAGTGGTGATGGGATGGGGACAAATTTTTCTCGGTTGGCAAAAACCAGAAGCATTAAAAGGGATTTTTACCTGGCCCTACGGGGTGGGGGGTGAACCTTTGGGGCGGATGTCTTCGGTTTTTATGTATGCTAATCTTTTGGGGGCTTATTTGCTTATAACTCTGATTTTAGCGATCGGTTTATTAATTCTAACTTGGCGGCAGTGGCACAGACAAAGAAATAACCTTTTAAATCTCAAAGTCGGGTTTTTAACTTTAACTATATTTATCGATAGTGTAGGGCTATTTTTAAGCAATTCTCGCAATGCTTGGGCCTTAGCCTTTTTAGGTTGCCTAATTTTCGCCCTTTATCTGGGTTGGAATGCCTTAGTCGCTGGTTTTGTCCTCTTGGGGGGGGTGATTTCTCTTGCTTCTTGGGGACCAAATCCTTTCAGGGATAGTCTGCGTTTTTTGGTTCCTAGGGCGATTTGGGCGCGATTATCCGATGAAATGTTCCCCAATCGCCCTCTAGGGACTCTCAGATCAACTCAATGGCGTTTTACTCTAGAAATGACCCAAGAAAGACCCCTATTCGGTTGGGGATTACGCAGTTTTACACCTCTCTACGAAAAAAGTCAGGGATTGTGGTTAGGTCATCCCCATAATTTATATTTGATGTTAATGGCAGAAACGGGAATTATTGGCTTAATTTTATTGTCTGTTTGGGTGGGTTGGATTTATGCCCAAGGGTGGCGTTTATTTATCTTTCTACGGCAACAAAAAGCCGGGGGTGAGTTAATTATCTTTACCTATCTGGTGGCCTTTGGTGCTTGCGTTTTATTTAATCTCGTCGATGTCACCCTCTCCGATGTCAAGATTAATACTATTGTTTGGCTTCTCTTGGCTGCCATTGCTGGGGTCAGTCAAGGGATGAATTATGAAGTGGGAAGTGGGGTGTAGGGTGTGGGGAATTGGGGAATTGGGGAAGTGGGGTGTGGGGTGTAGGGTGTGGGGTGTAGAGTGTGGGAAGAACAAATAAAAATAATCTCCTGAATCCTGAATCCTGAATCCTGAATCCTGAATCCTGAATCCTGACTCCTGACTCCTGACTTCTAACCCAATTTTGGACAAAGATAAGCAAAAATTATTGATTGACTCCACAAACTTGAGAATATTTAAATTAACATTCCGCAATATTTACAAATTCTTAAGAATTAATTGAGAAAGATTTTTATTTAACAACGATGTTACAGTGGTAACAGCGATTTTACTGAATTTCATAATGGGTTATACTGTGCTTTTTTGGGCAGCAACGGTTGAAACCCTTGCCACACCTACAAGGTGATCCTAATTAGGACGGGTAAATCAGTCAATTTCACCCACAACGATGATCTTTTTTTTGTGTAGTTTTATTGCAAAAAAAAAGTTTTTTTGACAAAAAGCACAAAGTATGATATGAACCAACGTATTTCTGGCTGCCAGTAGTTATTGCAGAGTGGGAGTTGTGGAGAAGGGATAAGGGAGTGCTGGAGCATTTTCAGTCAACAGTTAACAAAACGAAAACTTCGTACCTCACCCTTAAGATAACTGCTATAAATAGACTTTTAATAACCAAAGAAAGAAAGGAATAGTCAGAAAACTAGCAAGGGTAGTGACCACAACTGTGCGGGCCATCAAAGTGGCTGAACCACCGAATTCTGTGACTAAAATGACAGTATTAACGGCGGTGGGCATGGCACTCTGTAGGATGAGAATTTTTAGATCCATACCAGTTAATCCTAAACTATTGCCGATCGCAAATGCCAAAAGAGGAGCGACTAAAAGACGCAAACCTGCTCCTAATAATTCTAATTTACCGATCGCTAATTTTTGCTGAGATAATTGAATACCTAGGATAATTAAAGCCAAAGGAATTGCCGCTTGTCCTAGATAGCTAATACTTTTATCTAATTGCAGGGGAAGATGAAAAGAGAAAGTTTGAAAGCTAATGCCGATAAAAATTGACCAGATTAAGGGCAATTGAAAAACTAAGCGAAATCCTGAAAGAAAGCTTTTTCCTCGCAAATAAGCGGGACTAATACCAAATAAAAGAATACTAGAGCCAATCATATAGATTATCGCTCTTTCCAGTCCAGCCGCACCCAGGGCAAAACTAGCCACAGGTAAACCCATATTACCGTTATTAGGCATCACGGCGGCAGCCATGAGGCTTTTGCGGGTATCAGCATCGAGACTGAGACAATAGGCGATAATTTCGACGACAATCGCCATTACCAGTGAGATAAGGGCAAAGCCTAGGAGAATTAAACCGATATTGCTGCCGGATAAAGTGGTGCGATAGAGTCCATCAATCACCAAAGCGGGAGCAAGAATATACACCGTGATTTGGGAAAGGGAATGCACTTCAACAGTGAGAATTTTTCCTGCTATCACACCGATGAGGATGATAAAACCCACTGGAATAATAGCGGAGAGGATGACAAGCATTAATCAGGTAAAAAGTAAATAGTACATAGAAAAAAACTGATCTGATTTTTTAACAGATTTCTGTTATATCTTCATATAAAGATTCGATCGCACAGTGAAAATCGATACTATACTTTAGACGTTCATAATCTGAGATTTATTAAACTTCTGAAATCGTAGAGTCAGCAAGGAATCCAGTTCTTTTTTATGTTTCAGATGGGCATCATTCAGACATTCATAAATAG
>NZ_SFBV01000226.1:0-41090 GCF_007095585.1 Microcystis sp. M_OC_Ca_00000000_C217Col | reverse complement strand
CTTGTCTTTCGTACCAAGCTTGTGTTCTGAGATGGAGAGCTTTATTGTCAACCAATCTTACACAGCCCAAAGTGCGCCGCAATAGCGACTCTTGTTCGGGTGTGGGGTAAAATCGGTAAGAATAGGCTTTTTCCATACCTCACATTCTAGAATATATCGTGTAAATGCGCTAGTATTTAACGGTAAAGCCGTCGTAGAACGACGGGGTTTCAGACCCAAATTTTCGATGATTTAAGCTGTGTGAGTTAGATCACTCAGGTAGTCGCAAAACTCAAGTTTGAATTGTGCCTATGATTCCCGTTTTGTCATCATTTTCAAAAGTACAGGCGATCGCCGTAACGAAGAACCGACGGTAGTGATCCGATAGTAGTGGCGTAGCTCTCTTGCTTATCTAGCCTGAGTTGCGTAGAATATTTACTAATAAAAATAATTACCTGACAAATGTCAAGAATTTGCTTTTTATGATTGCTGTTTTTATCAATATCTTCTCTTGGATCATTAAACTTTGGTTGGATGGCGATGAAGATTTAGAACAGAATCTTCTGACAAAAGATTCACAAGCTTCAATATTTAGTTATCCTAAATGTGGTTCTTGCCATACCATCAAAAATGGTTCTACACATAATGGCAAACCGAAACGTAAGGGTAAAAATTATGGTCAACCGTTGGCAATTAATCCTAGTCATAAAACCGTCTCTAACGAAACCCAATAATTAATAAATCTCCTGCTGCTAGAAAGAATTTCTCTGCGAGTAATTGCTGGAGTAACTGGATTGAGTTGGTCATGTTTACAAAACTATCTTAATAATAAATTTAACCAATTTCCTCGCCAGGTATAGGTAACAGACAAACCTAAAGGCAAATTAATCATAGAATTGGATGAGTTATAGTCATTATTATTTTGTAATAAAATTTAGGTATATATTTGGTTAGCTATCGATAGAACTACCCGAGAAATAATTGGTTGTTATTTAGGAGATAGAAGCCGTGAATCAGCTAAAAAGCTCTGGAAAATTCTCCCAGGAGTTTATCGACAATGTGCTGTTGCTTACACAAAATTTTGGGAGTTATATAAGACAGTAATTTCTCGTAAAAGTCATCGGGCAGTAGGTAAAGAAACTGGTCAAACTAATCCTATTGAAAGATTAAACAATACTCTTCGACAAAGTGTGTGATAATTTTTGCTTATGGAACCCTGAAGTGCTTATTGGGCAAAACTTTTAGGACTATTTTGCGGATATTCTATCGGTATAGACCTCGTTTCCACACAGAAACCAGAAGAGCCGAATTTCTAGATTGGTCAGACAGAGTCTATCGTTCTCCAAAAAAATGGATAATCATATCGGGGCTATCTGGTATTTCATCTTCCACCATCGATAAAAATCTATGATTAAACCCACATTCCGCCCCCTAAAAATCTATGATTAAACCCACATTCCGCCCCCTAGTCGTTGAAACCAACAGTTGCTCTAGCCCTTGTGTAGTAAGACTTTTAGCGATTACTAAGAATTATGAAGTGTCACACTCTAGTCAGCGATCGCCAGCTTGCTTAATGAGAGTCTATCTCAATAATTTGGTATCATAGCTATCAGATTTTTAGCACTAATTGTGCATCTGCTGGGCAAACAAATTAGCCTGTAATTCAGAGCCGGCAATCGTTTTGACGATTTAGATAAAATTTTCAATGTGACACTTTAGGATGCGGAATGTGGGATAAGACATGATTCTAGTTTTATCCATCGATAAAAGTGTATGATTAAAGACATAAGAATTGATTGACATCAGGTATTAATGGTGTTAGAATATGTGAGTTGGATCACTCAGTTGTATCGCAAAATTCAAGTTTGAGTTGCCCCCACGATTCCCATTTTGTCAACCTCGTCAAACAGATCAAGGAAATAAATGCACAGCTAATTGTCGCCCATCAAGCACAGCTGATCACCAGAGGTACTTGTGCTGTGAACCTGTAAATTTCCACTGACGGTGACATCGGTTTGGTGCTGGAACGCAACAACAAGTTAAGCTTCGATACTTTCTGTCTTGAATGCCTTTACTCTTTCCTAACTTATTGACCATGATTTCAACCACTCCTATAACTACCGCCCAGTCATCACCAAAAAAACCCGTTGATGACCAGAGGAAAGTAACTGAGAACGAGCAAATACCAAATAGTACTAAAGCATCCAGTAAAATTGATGAGTTGTTAGAGGAGGTTATCGGTGACAAAAAATTAAATCAACTCTCCCTAGAAGATTTAAATGTGCTTTTGAGTGAAGTTGATTTTTTAGATGCAATTGGACTTGATACTGAGGGAAAAAAGAAACCAAAAGAAGACAAATCAAACAATGGCAATAACGAAAATTCAGGTTCTACCTCAAGTTTTACCTCAAGTGCTGCCTCAAGTCCTACCTCAAGTCCTACCTCAAGTTCTACCTCAAGTCTTACCTCAAGTCCTACCTCAAGTCTTACCTCAAGTCTTACCTCAAGTTCTACCTCAAGTTTTACCTCAAGTGTCTCACTACCAGATTTAGTGGGCAGTTTTGGCACGATTAATTTGCCAAGTACGGTTAACTTCGGCGCTCAGGGGAATGCACAGGTAATTGTCACCAATCAAGGACAGGCGATCGCCAGTGGTCCCAGTACTGTTAGACTGTACATTTCCACTGACGGTGAGATTGACAGTAACGATGCCTTACTCACCAGTGTCAGCACAAACTTGAACCTAAGCGCAGAGCAGTCAGTCACCCTAAACTTACAGTATCAAAACAATACTTCAGTCATCGCTCCGGGGGCTTACTTTCTCATTGCTCAAGTTGATGCCAATAACCAAATTCCCGAACAACTGGAAACCAATAATGTCACCAGTAAATTAGTATCGGGACTCAATACTAATGCCATCATCGACTGGAATGCGATCGCATTAAATGCGATTCAAGCCGAGGGAAAAGCAGGGCGGGGAGTTCCGCCGACAGTGGGTTCTCGCTTAATGGCCTTGGTTTCTACTGCCGTCTATGATACGGTTCAGGCCTTCAACACTTCATATCCCTCCTACGCTGTAAATGTGAACGCACCAGCAAATACCTCGTTGCAGGCGGCGGTAGTTGGTGCTGCTTATCGAGTTCTCTCTACTCAATTACCTGGACAAAATAGCTTGTTCTTACAGCAAGTAACCAATTCTCTGGCGGAGATTCAGGACAGTGCCACCGCTGAAAGCAGGGGTTTTAATTTTGGCATTTTAGTAGCCAATCAGAGCCTCAATTTACGCGCTAGTGATGGTTCCAGCAACAATACGCCTTTCACTGCGCCGTCGGGAAACTATGTCTGGACACCAGAAACCTTAGGACCCACTGCTGGGGTAGCACTCGGTGCCAACTGGGGTGGGGTAACTCCTTGGACAATTGGCAACATTGACCAGTTTGTCTCGCAAAATCAACTTGATGTAACTCTTGATGGCCGTCCCGACAATCCTAATGATCAGGGTGCATTGTATGCCGAAGAAATTGAAGAAGTCCGGCTCTACGGCGGCTTGGAAGACACTGCTCTCACTACCACTTTACGCACAGAAGACCAGACAGAAATGGCTGTTTTCTTTGCCTATGACCGGGCTGATACCTTCCGTCCCTACGGTCAATTAAACCAAATTGCTCAAGAAATCGCCGTGCGCGAGGGCAATACCTTGCAAGAAGATGCCAGCCTATTTGCCGCGTTAAATACCGCGCTGGCAGATGCGGTAATCGTCGCTTGGAAAGAGAAATACACTGAACTCCAACCTCGCCCTGATGACATAATTGCCGGAGGATTTGCGGCCAATGACGGGCTAACTTCTACGGTGGGCGATCCCAATTGGGAATCCTTGCTGTCAACATTAATGGGGGTTAATTCGCCGCCTTTCCCGGATTATATGTCAGGGCATTCCGCCATGGGGGGAGCATTTGCTGGAGTGATGACCGAGTATTTTGGTGAAAACTATGTGTTTAGTGCTGTCTCCCAAGAACTTCCCGGTGTCGTTCGTAGTTTCGATAGCTTCTATGACGCGGGAATGGAAGATGCCCTCAGCCGTATTTATGGCGGGGTTCACGTCCGTGAGGCTTGTATTGAATCTTTTGAAATGGGGTTAGCTGTTGGCGATTTTGTTTCGACAAGTGTCTTTCAGCCGATTGTCTAGTATCGTGTCGAGTTGAGCGAACCTGCATCAGTCCCCACCCTCAGCAACGCACCAGTGGGGAAGGTGCAGGGGGCGGCAATTTGAGGACTCGATGTCCGAAAAATTGCCAACTAAATTTTAATGGTAAATCCCATGCTTTAGGTGATATCGGTCGCACTTTGGAATTATCCCTGGAAAGGGTGCGACAAATTGAGTCGAAAGCGTTGCAAAAACTGCGTAGTTAAGTAGGTAGGCACAATTATTTGTAGGATGGGTTAGCGGTAGCGTAACCCGTTCGGGCGTTGGGTTTCATGCTTCAACCCAACCTACGTTCATTTTATATTTAATTCCACCCACCTACTTAGATCACCAACAGAATATCCCTACTAGAGAGTTAAATACTCCCTATTTTTTTAGGAGATTTTAACTGACTGAGAACAACGATTTGATGAGTTGCATTCCAGACGTTTTTGACGTTCTGCTAAGATTGTTTGTAAATTCGGTCTTCCGGTTAAGGTTAATCGCCAAGAAGCCCAAATTTCATAGATAATATCCACTAGAAACCCAATAACCGGCCATTTAGTAGCGGCATAAATCCAACCGATGCCCAAAATATCATAGACTTGGCGAAACACTTCCACATTTTGGAGAATAGTACCATCAGCTAGTACAGCGTGGATTCGTCCCATGGCCGCCGCGAAGGAAATACCGCCATTTTCCTCTGGATTATAGTTTTCGGCGGCAATATCGACAAAAGCAACTAATCCTCTTCCAGCATCCCGTTTTTGCAGAAAATTGACCTCGCGCAAGCAGAGGGGACATTCTCCATCGTAGAGGAGTTTAATTTTCCAAGAGGGCGATCGAGTAGAATTTTCTAAGGTATCAGCAGATGGAGTCGGTAAAGATGGCATGATCTTCTAGGGATTCTCTTTTCAGTGGTCGGTAATTAGTGAGGGGTTGAGAAGTAGGGAGTGGGGAAGTGGGGTAATGGGGGAGTGGGGGAGTGGGGGAGTGGGGAGAATAAATAAAAATAATCTCCTGACTCCTGACTCCTGATGATTATTTTATGGCAATTCATCAGATTGGATGGTATCACTCTCTATTGGTTCTCGATCGTTGCGTTTTGAGAAACCCCAAGCAAAGAGGATAGCAATTAAACTGATCATAATCCATTCCGGCGGCACAAAATCGGGACTAATCACCCGCAACAGCAATCTTAAACCCACCAAACCGACGGTGACAAAACCAGCATCTTCTAGGTGGGTGTATTCCTCTAACCAGCGAATAAATAAACCCGCCATAAAGCGCAGGGTAACTACTCCGATCGTACCACCAAGCAGGATCAACCAAGTATCATCGGCCACGGCGATGGAGGTGGTGACACTATCGAGGGAAAAAGCTAAATCGGTAACGGCAATGAGGGGGATAGCTTGCCAGAGAGACTGAAACCGGAGACTATGATGGGTGTGGTCTTTGTCTTCAGGGGAGGCAAAGTAATTAAAGACTAACCAGAGCAAATATACTGCTCCCAAAAGTTCAAACTGCCAGTATTTAACCACCCAGGTGGCAGTAAGAATCAAGATCATACGGAGAATATAGGCGAAAACTAAGCCAATATTCAAGGCCTGACGTTGACGCTGATGATCTCCTAATCCCTGTGCTATGGAAGCGAGAGCAATGGCGTTATCTGCTGATAATACCGCTTCTAGGGCAATGAGAACCAACAGAATTAACGGGGTTTTTAGACTAAGGGTTAGAGATGAATCAAGAAGCGAGTCTAACATTGAGGCCGCAGGTAAAAATAAATGTAATCATGGCAATACTTCAGCTTAACGCTTTTACAACTTTCTTTTCTAGGGGAGATAACCGTCATCGGGGTGGGGAGATATGAAGTCTTGTAACGAAATGATGCAGAGGACCCCGATGATGTCGGAAAGTATTGGATGAATATCTTTATGAGGAGATAATCAGCAATGCTTTCTGATACTCAAGTTCTAGTCGCTCTGGTAATTGCTTTAATCCCCGGGATTTTGGCTTTTCGTCTAGCGACGGAACTTTATAAGTAAAGTCGCTTTCAATAAACCCTAATCCCGTCTAACCTAGCTATGGGATAGACCGATTGGGGTTTTTTCGGTTATCAGTCATCAGTTACCAGTTATCGGTGATTGGGTGTAACTTAAAAGTAATTAAGTAGGTAGGCGTTAAAAGTTGTCAGACACCCCCCTTATCAAGGGGGGACTAAGGGGGGATCCCCCCGCCTATCGGCACCCCCCTTATCAAGGGGGGCAGGGGGGATCGAACCTAAAATCCATTTTTAAATTATAACCAGCTACTTAGCCGCCTTTCTGACCGATTTTACTTGTACTCATAAATCTATGACCGCACGAACACGAAACCAAACCGACAAAAAAACACAAAAAAAGCCAAAAAGTGGCAATAAATCCCAAAACTGGCAAGTTATCGAGATTTGGCTGCGAATTATTGCCTATAGCGCCATTTCCATCACGGCGGTTTTTGCGATCGCTCGTTTGTTACCCTACCAACAGATGCAACAGGCAAAATTAGAAGAAGTGCGTTTGGCAGCCCAAGAAAAGGAGGAACGCGTCAATCAATTGCGGGATCAATTTACTCGCAGCTTTGATCCTAGTCAAGCGCGGCAAGTGATGGGGGAACAAAGTCCCCGACGGGATCCTAATCAAAGACGCATTTTTTGGGTTTCTCAGTAGATTAGCTGCCCGTGCATCTCAATTACTTGTTAAGACTCTAGGGGAGAGGAGATATCCACAGAGTCGGGATAAAACTAATGACCACAGCGACACAATTCTTAAACATTTCTGCCTTGACAAAAGAGGATTATTATGGGTGCATCTGAATTTTGAAGAAATATCTATAGGACATTTTGGGCGCACGCGGTGCGCCCCTACCATTGGCGCGATAATAAATATTATTGTAGGGAGGCACAATTATTTGTAGGATGGGTTAGCGGTAGCGTAACCCATGCGGGCGTTGGGTTTCATGCTTCAACCCAACCTACGTTCATCTTATATTTAATTCCACCCACCTACTTAACTGCTGCTGCTCACCTATAGGTGAGAGAAAGTCACGAATATGAGATGCACCCATTTTAACTGACTTGAGCGAATCAGATAGGAATTTAAAAGAGGATAAAAATAAAAATTAAAATCTTTCTGATTTCAAGCTACCAACGACCGGCGCTAGTCACTGAAACCTGATAACTGATAACTGATAACTGAAATGACTCGATCCTATTTTGCTACTACCGCTAGGGGACTAGAAGAAATTGCCGCTAGGGAATTAGAATTCCTAGGGGCAAAAGAAGTGAAACCAGTATTCACCGGAGTCCATTTTCAGGGGGATATCTCCCTACTCTATCGAGTCAATCTTTGGTCAAGAATTATTTTTCGGGTTTTGGTTCCCATTGCCGAAATTCCCTGTGGGGATGGGAAGGAACTATATGATGGCATTCAAGCCATTGATTGGCGCGATTATCTCAGCAGTGAGGAAACTTTAGCGGTACAATGTACGGGAACGAACGATCGCCTCAATCACACCCATTACACCGCTTTAAGCATCAAAAACGCTATTATCGACCAACAGCGTCAACAGGGCAATCCCCGTTCTTTTGTGGATACAGAAAACCCCGACCTGCAAATTAACGCTCATATCGAGAAAAATCGCTGTGTGCTTAGTTTAGATAGTTCTGGCCACAGTTTACATCGTCGCGGGTATCATCGGGCCATGGGAGTCGCACCTCTGAAAGAAAGTCTCGCCGCTGCTTTGGTAGAATTATCGGCATGGCAGGATGATATGGCGCTTTTAGACCCTTTTTGTGGTTCGGGAACCATTGTCATCGAAGCGACGTTAAAAGCTTTAAATATTGCCCCCGGTTTATCTCGTTCCCAGTTCGGATTTCAGAAATGGCCAGACTATCAACCGGATTTATGGCAATCTTTGGTTAAGGAAGCTAAAGAAAAACAAAAATTTCAGCTAAATGCGCCAATTTATGCTAGTGATGCCGATTATGAGGTTTTGCGTCAGGCCGAGGATAATGCCTATTTTTGTCAAGTGCAGGAGCATATTAATTTTAGCTTGCAAAGCATCACCGACTTAGAACCGGCGAGCGATCGAGGGATTATTCTCTGTAATCCCCCTTACGGCAAAAGATTGGGCAATACCGAAGAATTAGGGGCCTTATATAAATCCTTCGGTGATGTCTTAAAACAGAGGTTTAAGGGTTGGACAGCCTATATTTTATCGGGAAACAAAGAACTGACCAAACAAATCGGTCTGCGTTCTTCCCGTCGCACTCCCTTGTATAACGGTTCTTTGCCCTGTACCCTCTTAAAATACGAATTGTATTAACTACATCAAAACCTTGAGACTGTCAAGGGCTAAATGAACATTCTGACGAACCGAGGCAGCAGAAGTGTGTAAATCCAGACGTTCAGCATCGGTCAAACGCACTTCCAGAATACTTTCCACACCCCGACAGCCCAAGCGACAGGGAACCCCCAGATAGACATCCTGTAAACCGTATTCACCCTTAAGATAGGCTGCGGCCGGCAGTAAACGGGATTGATTTCTCAATATCGTCTCGACCATGGTACAGGCAGAGGAAGCAGGGGCGTAATAAGCGCCGCCAGTTTGCAGTAATTTGACGATTTCAGCCCCACCGTTGCGAGTTCTCTCCACTAAACGGTTAATTGTTATCTCGTCCATTAATTCGGTAATCGGCACACCACTGACGGTACAGTAACGGGGTAGGGGCAACATTAAATCACCGTGACCACCCAAAACCATAGCATGAACGTCGGCGGTACTAACCCCCAATTCCATGGCGATAAAGGTTTGTAAACGGGAAGAATCGAGGACTCCGGCCATTCCCATCACTCTTTGGGGGGGTAAACCGGTTGCTTGCCAGACTAGATAGGTCATCACATCAAGGGGATTGGTGATGACGATAAAAATGGCTTCCGGAGAATACTTGAGGCATTTAGTGGCGGCCTCGACGACAATTTTGGCATTGACATTCATGAGATCATCGCGACTCATGCCCGGTTTTCTGGCTAATCCAGCCGTAATCACGACAATATCCGAGCCTGCCGTGTCTTCGTAGTTATTAGTGCCGATAATCTCGCTGTCGTGCAGTTCTATGCCCTGAGCTTCCATCAAATCTAGGGCAATACCCTGGGGCAAACCATTGACGATATCGAGGAGAACCACATCGGCGAGGTTTTTTTCGGCGATGCGTTGGGCCAGGGTGCGTCCGACGTTACCGGCACCAATAACCGAGACTCGGGGCGATTGGCAGGGGATGAGTGTATCGTAGAAGTCAACCATGATTTATGGATGAGGCAATATCCTCATCAGACGGGTTCCAGTTGTTCGAGCTTTAGCCACACACTGGGGGTAGGAACATAGAATTTAATCAAAGCGTAATCATCTTTTACATCCAAGACTTCTGCTGTCGAGTTGAACATATAACTGGGTAAACGGCGATCGCTGGCTAGTGCCTCCAGGCTATTTTCTAGGTT
Source organism: Microcystis sp. M_OC_Ca_00000000_C217Col (assembly GCF_007095585.1). NCBI lineage: Bacteria > Bacillati > Cyanobacteriota > Cyanophyceae > Chroococcales > Microcystaceae > Microcystis > Microcystis sp. M_OC_Ca_00000000_C217Col. Next base: position 31,391 of record NZ_SFBV01000226.1, on the reverse strand, counting down.
TCCCGTCACCACGCGGACTAAAGCTCCTTTCTTAATTGTAGCTGCCATGTTTTTCTCGTTAAATTTGCTGGGGGGTTTCTTCCATAAATTGTTACATATTCGGGCAGGCCTCTGACAAGAGGGTGTGGGGTGTGGGGTGTGGGGTGTGGGGAGAATAAATAAAATAATCTCCTAAGTAGGGAGGCTCAATTATTTGTAGGATGGGTTAGCGGTAGCGTAACATGAGCGGGCGTTGGGTTTCATGCTTCAACCCAACCTACGTTCATCTTATATTTAATTCCACCCACCTACTTATCTCCTGTCTCCTGTCTCCACCGACAAACTTTTTCAGTAAACCCTAATTAAAACTCAACCCTTTGACCATAACTTAAGAGACTTTGTAGGGTTGCGAGGCGATTTTCCCAGACCTGTATTTGATAGGCAGATAAATCTTTTTGTCTGGACATCACAGATTTAAATTGATAGCTAAATCGTTTTAAGGCATTTTGAGTTAAAGTCAAATTGCGAGGGCTGGGATTATTAGCTAATTGCTCTAATAAATTAGCCATTTCGTCCACGTCTTGTCCCCAAGTTTTTAAGGTTCCTTCCTCCATTGCCCATAAATTATTCGTTATTAAAAAACTCCACTCTTGACGCAGGAAATTAAACCGCGCCGCTGCCGTTTTGAAGGGTTGACGGTGGGGTAAAGGTTCGGCTTTTTTGGTAATTATCGATCCCTGAATACGATTAAGAATTGTTTGCAGATTGGGATTGAGATTTTCTGTGGCAAAAAGAGCGAATCCCGAAGTGGGAAGATTGCGAATAAATTGTAGTTGATCGATCGTGACTTGATCGGGTACTTTTAACAGACGGATACCGGGTATAATCAGAGCATTTCCTGCAATTTGGCGATCAAATAAAGACTTGGTTTTATCTTCTAAAGTCCCTGTATCGAGAGCATAAGTCATTAAAAATATCAGGTCTATCCATTGATTTTGTCCCCACTCTTCCCAGTTTTGTTGAATACGATATAACCGTTCTTTTTGTTCTAGGGGAAACACTGCCGCCGACATTTTTAATTGGGGACGAATCTGTTTTAAACGAGTAGAAACCTGCGAAACAAAAGTATCAACCTGACGGATTTTAAAGCTAGTCCATTGTTCCCATAAAGCACCCCGGGGATTTAAAGTAATGGGATCAACTCCTGTCATTTGTTTAAATAACCACCGGCTGGATTTACCATAACCGTAGGTTTGATTAGAATCTTGACTCTGGAAGGGATAGCGAATATAATCTAACTGCAAGCCATCCACATCATAATTCTTGACAATTTCCTCGTAAAGAGATAAAAGATAGTTCTGTAGGTCGGGATTAGCAGGATCAAAAAAGGCTTTTTTCGTGCCTTGACTGTAATCAAAAGAACCACCACTTTTATTAGTTGCCCCCCAATGGGGATTACGGGATAAAACCGGACCGAGATAATCTAATGGTTGCTCTAATACTTTATTATGAGCTTGATTAGCCGCCGCAAAAACCCACACCCAGGCGTGGATTTCCATATTACGTTCATGGGCTAATTTAACGGCAACTTTTAGGGGATCCCAACCTCTGGTTAAAGGGTTTTGTTCGGGGGCAACTTGACTGGGATAAATAGTATAACTAGCATTAACTGTCTCGAAAAAGACCACATTAATACCGGCTGCCGCCATGCGATCGAATACTTTAGCTAAATCCTCCTCATTTTTAGCTTCTACGATTGTGCCTCGATCTAACCACATTGCCCGTATTTCTGGTTGGGCAAATTGTCGATTAGTGGGATAATTATCCCAAAGACTTCGCCGCGCTTGTAACCAAAATTCCCGCGCTTGCGTATAGGAACCCTGGGCGATTAAATTCTGAAAATTATTTAAGGTTCCTTGGGCATTTTCTAGGGCTAAACGGAATCGTCTAGCTGTATCTGATGCGCTGGAATTTTTCCCACGATTATGAAATGCTTGTGCTAAGGATTTATCAGTAGTTAAAGTGTTATTATTACTGGCTTCTAAAGCTAAGAGAGTCACCCCATAACGCCCGATTAATCCCTGCAATTCCGCCGTCATCTGGCTAATTTGTTGAGAAGTTAGGCTCGCTCTCGGGGGAATTGCCTCGGTATTCGGACTTAATCTCGCTGTTTCACTGGGGGGATTTTCTGCAATCTGGGGTAGAGGGCGACGGGGTGCGGTCGCAACGCGCTCGCTACGCGAGATCGCTGTTGGGGTATTATTAATATTATTAACTATTGTTGATTGCCCTTGACAATAGGGCGCAATTGTGCTAGGAGAAGAACTGCGATTAATGCCGTAGCGTTGCAGGGCGGTTTCTAGCCAAGCGCTATCGAGGGCGAGATTAGCGACGGCATTGCTGCCCCAGCGCCAACCGAGAAAGATCGAGTTATTATTGAGGACAACGGCGGGGGGATTATTGCGCGCCCCCCAAACGGCGACGGTTTGGCTATTAACTCCCGTGGGGATAACCACACCACCGAGGAGACTGCTGGCTAAAGGTTTTTGGTTTTTCAGTTCACCTAAATTAGTCGGCCGCAGGGTGTAAGCTTGGGAGTGGGGATAGGCCCAGTAAGCCCCAAATAGCGATCGCAGTTGATTCCGCACAGCAGGTTCCGAAAGATTTCCCGCCGGACCGGTGACGATAATTTTACCACCGCGATTCAGCCAACGAATCAAGACACCAGCTTGTAAACCGGAAATAGTCTCGACATTGGGGATGATTAGAACCTTAATTTTATTTAAATCCGTGTCGCTTTGCCACTGGTTACTCTGGAGAATACAGTAATTAACCCCGACATTTTGCAAACGTTCGGTTATATCTGTCCATTGATTGGCATTTTCTTGACTTTTTAACACTGCCACCGGTGTCGCTAAAACTGGGATCGGCAGCAAGACACCCACACAGGACAAAAGACAGGCAATTAGGGGCTTTTTAAACAGATGATCAAGATGGAAGGACGATCCCAGCACGTTTTTTTCTCTTAATTTTTTGGTTAACTTCTCCTGATCTTACCCAACTTAGCCAAAAAATAGTATCTTGGGGAACAAAAATTGCGTCTTAGTCGTCCGCAACATGGTTTTAGGGTGTTAGGGTTTTCAGTGATCAGTAATCAGTTATCAGATTGCAGTTTTAAGTAGACAGTGTTAGGTGAAAACTTCGGGGTCTTCTGGACATCAGGTGAAAAATGTTCACTGTGTCACATAATGGGCGCAAACCTTGCGACCCTACAGCTGGCACGATATTAATGGTAGGGACATAAGGCTTATGCCCTTTTTTCGATAAGATAAGCTGATCACCTTCAATTCCAATAGAACCCAACTTCGGAACCTTCTTTTCACTGATTACTGTTTACTGTTCACTGATCACTGAAAAGGCTGACGGCTAAAAAGCCATCTCCCTACAACTGTAAGGACAATTGCCGAAAGTGATCGCCGCGATGTTCAAAACTTTGGTATTGGTCAAAACTAGCGCAAGCGGGGGATAATAACACCACTTTAGCCTCTTTTGCTGTTCCTAGTTCAGCCGCGCGTTGAACTGCCCTGTCCATCGTTTCTACACATTCATAATCTTGATAACCTGCTGACTGTAAACGACGGGCAAAATCGGCGGCAGCGTCACCAATCAGCAGCACAGTGGCGACTTTTGCCTTAATTTCAGCGATCCAAGCCCGATCATCCCCTGCTTTCGCTTCTCCCCCCGCAATTAAAATCGCTGGACTAGGGACGGATTGTAAGCCTACTGCGGCCGCATCGTAGTTAGTTGCTTTACTATCATTAATAAAGTCTAGTCCTTTATGAGTACAAATATACTCTAAGCGATGGGCAACCCCGGGGAAAGTGGCGATCGCTTCGGTAATGGCTTTTTTCTCGATTCCTGCCAATCTAGCGGCGGCCACAGCCATAAGCAAATTCTGCTGATTGTGACTACCCACCATTTTCAGGAGATTAACCGGGGCAATTAATTCGCCAAAAGCCACGATCCAGTTATCTTGGAGATAAACACCACGACTAGGATCGCCCAAAAGCGCAGCTTTGCCCTGCACAGAAGTCCAGTAAGCTTGTTGCCATTGACTAACACCGATTTGACGCAGATAGGGATCATCACCGTTGAGGATTTGGCGATCGCTTCTTTGCAGTAAAGAGGCTTTAATCTGATAATAATTTTCCAGGGTTTGATGACGACTGAGGTGATCGGGGGTAAAAGTTGTCCAGATGCCGATTTTCGGCGATAAATCCCGACTGGACTCGATCTGATAACTACTAATCTCCGCAATAATCCAATCGTATTTATCGGCTTTTAAAGCCAATTCACAGGCGGCATAGCCGATATTACCGCAGGAAGGGGCATTTAACCCCGCTTTTTGAAAAATAGCGGCACAGAGGGCGGTGGTGGTGGTTTTACCGTTAGTTCCCGTAATCCCCAACCAAGGAGAAGATTGCAGATAACGCCAAGCTAATTCTAATTCTCCGATCGTCTCGATGCCTTTTTCTCTGGCAGTAATTAAAATCGGGGCATCCCAAGGCACGCCGGGGCTTACCACGATAAGATTAGGCAAGTCCGAAGCCTCTAGACTGAGATTTTGACCAAGATTGACGATAATTCCTTCCCTTTCTAGATTGGTTTTGGTTGCTTGTAAACTGGGAGAATCAGAGCGATCGCTTAATGTCACCTGCCAACCATCCCGTTTTAAGCATCTTGCCGCTGCTATTCCCGATCTTCCCAATCCAATAATCGCCGCTTTCGCCATCTTGTTGCCACTCTACTCAAGGGTCAATTTTTAGCAATCTCTATCCTACTGTGGATTAGGTCGAGTCTCTTCCTTTGAAAACAAAATTCTCTGGCTTGCGTCTAGATCGATAAAATAAATGCAAGTACAATCTCCATAACAAGGCTCCTTATTTATGAATCTAAAATCATCCTTAAAATTTACCCTACTGTTTTCACTTCTGGGGGGTTGTCTCCTGACTACACCTAGTCAAGCAACTCTCTTTGAACAACGAGAAGTTAATCAAGAGGATTTTATCGCTATTGCCCGTCCCTACGGTAACGGTAAATACGATTTACTGATTTTGCAACAAATCCCCGGAAAACGCCAATGTTGGGCGGTAAATGGCAGAGAACCGACCATTGTTCAGCCTCTCCTCCTCGATTTCGATTTTACCGGCAGTTGTGAACGGGCCACCGACAGTAACGGTTATTCCCTTCGCATTCGCGGCACAGATTACGGTTTAGAATACCTGCTGCGTATCGTACAACGCAACGGGGAATTAGTCCTCGTGGGAACCCCCCGCAATCCCAGGCAATCGGAGGTAATTATTGGACGGACAAAAGGTTTAGGGACCGGTTTAATGCAAATTTACCTCATCGATGGCTGGCGCTTTACTAAACGCAGTCTAGCCGGTCAAAATCTCAGTCATATCTATCTAACTGCCGATAGTCCCAGTTTCAATCCTCCCCCGGAATTACTCGCAGGTACCCAATCGTCTATCCCCCCCACACCCCCCCCCAGAGAATCCGTCAAAGCAGAAACACCGGTTAATCCTTCCGGTGATCCCGAAGTGCGAGAATATACCTTTACCGCTGCAGAAACAGCAGTAGAGAGCAATCCTCAGCCAGTGATCACTAATCGAGTACCAGAGTCAAATTTAACGCCACAGCCCCCAGTTACCCCTAATTTACCCCCCCTAACTCCTCCCAATTCCCAGAATACTAATGCAATTGTACCACCACCGCCACCGCGCAATTTAGGCAATCAGAGAAGTTTGTCAGACGTAATCACTTTTAATCGGGCTGCCCCTAATCCCAGTAGTAGTAATACTGGTAATACTGGTAATAGTGGCCGCAAAGGTTTTAAAGTAGTAATTGAAGCCAAGACCGAGAGCGATCGCACTAAGCTTCGTTCTCTCTATCCCGACGCTTTCCCCACTTCCCACCAAGGTCGTCGCGTCTGGCAAATAGGCGCGTTTAGCAATCGTGATAAGGCTGAAAACGCTTTACAAAGTCTTGCCCCCCTGCGCGGATCGATCGTACCATTTTAGGGAACGCTGGAACTGCGTAACTGGGAACAGATAGTGGATAAGGGAAATGGGGAAATGGGGAAATGGGGAAATGGGGGAATTTCAACTAAAACCCCAAAACCCTAAAACCCCAAAACCCTAAAACCCCAACTCTCAACTCCTGACTCCTGACTTCTAGAGTAACTGATAACTGATAACTGATAAATGATAACTGATAAATGATAACTGATAAATGATAACTGATAAATGATAACTGATAACTGATAAATGATAACTGATAACTGATAACTGATAACTGATAACTGAAAATATGGAAATATCAGAACTAAAAAAAGGCATCGAGATAGTAGGATCGCGCCTGGGTAAAACCCAGGACTATCTTTGACTTACCCACTTTAAGGGCCAAAATTAAAGACTTAGAACAGGTGGCAGCTGTCCCCACTTTTTGGGATAATCCCGATACTGCTCAAAAAACCCTGCAAGAACTAAATGAATGTAAATCTTCTTTAGAAACCTATCAGGGTTGGTGTGGACAATTAGAAGATACCAAGGCAATTATCGAGTTATTAGAATTAGAATCCGATCGAACTTTACTAGAAGAAGCGACGGACAATTTAACTCATTTACAGCATGACCTCGATCGCTGGGAATTGCAACAGCTTTTAAATGGTCCCTACGACGCAAAAGGAGCGGTTTTAACGATTAATGCGGGGGCCGGGGGAACCGATGCCCAAGATTGGACAGAAATGCTCCTGAGAATGTATTCTCGCTGGGCCGAGAAACAGGGATATAAAGTCACTTTAGCGGAAATATCAGAAGGAGATGAAGCGGGAATTAAATCGGTGACAATTGAAATTGCTGGAACTTATGCTTACGGTTATCTGAAAGGAGAAAAAGGCACCCATCGGTTAGTCAGAATTTCTCCTTTTAATGCTAACGGTAAACGTCAAACCAGTTTCGCCGGGGTGGAAGTGATGCCAATTTTGGGCGATGATGCGGTGAGGGTAGAAATTCCCGATAAAGATTTAGAAATTACCACCACTAGATCGGGGGGAAAAGGTGGACAAAATGTTAATAAAGTGGAAACTGCCGTGCGTGTGGTTCATCTTCCCACAGGTATCGCTGTACGTTGTACCCAAGAGCGATCGCAATTACAAAATAAAGAAAAAGCCCTAGCTTTATTAAAAGCGAAATTGTTAATTATCGCTCGGGAACAACAGGCTCAAGCGATCGCAGAAATTCGCGGCGATATGGTGGAGGCCGCTTGGGGCAATCAAATCCGTAACTATGTTTTTCATCCCTATCAATTAGTTAAGGATCTCCGTAGTAATGTGGAAACCACCGATGTTACCCGGGTAATGAATGGGGATTTAGATAGCTTTATTGAAGCCTATTTACGTTTAGGGGGGAACAGTGCAGGTTATACTGATTCCTAAGATGAGAGCAGCTCTATTTTCTCGCAAATTCTGTTCTTATTGGCTTGTCAAGCTATTTGTCCTCTACTAAGAAGAAAAATCAATGGTTATTATCGAGATTACCAATGTGGAAGAAATATTGAGCGCAAAAATTGGCTCTTTCGCCGCTAAAATCGTCCAAGCTCTAGCAGATGATGAGGGGAAAGTGGAAGAGGTTCTCATCAAAGAATTACAGGCTAATTTTCAGGAAAGGGGGATTAAAGCTAATCTGTTTAGCGTCACTGGATTAGATATGCTCGGCAATGGCAGGCTAGAAGTTAACGTTAATGTTCGTTCTGCTAATATGATGTCCTAAGAGAAGATGAAATCGCCAATGGTTGGGTTAAATATAGTTAAACCCAACCTTATTTTGGTAGTTACCATCAAAAGCAATGGCAACGAAGCTTGAGGTTATAATAAACCAACAAAATGTAACGGTCCTTGACCGGTAATTAATTCGATAATAATTGCCAGAAAACCGATCATCGCTAATCGACCATTCCACACCTCAGCTGCCGTGGTCATTCCCCATTCCCAACGCTCCTGGGGATACATTTTCATATTCGCTTTCGGACGGGTAATTTGCTCGAAAGTGGTGGGTTTTTCCTCTAGGGATTTGACCACTAACTGGGAGAGAGATTCGATAAACATCGGGTGAGTGTTAAGAGCCGGTACTCGCTGAAAATCTTCAATTCCCGCTTCTTCCGCCACTTCTCGGTACTCTATATCGATTTCTTGCAGAGTTTCGATATGTTCCGAGACAAAGCTAATCGGCACGACCAGTAAATGCTTAATTCCCTGCTCTCCCAACTCTTTTAAAGCATCTTCAGTGTAGGGTTTTAGCCATTCCACCGGACCGACGCGACTTTGATAGGCTAAAGTGTACTGATTGGGCCGGTTGAGCGTACGCATGATCGCCCTAGTGCATTCTTCAATTTGCCTTTGATAGGGATCTCCCGCTTCCTCCACATAACTTTGGGGGACACCATGGGCGCTAAAAAAGATATGTACTTGGTCAGGATTAGGACACTGCTCTAATTCTCGTGCGATCAGATCGGCCATAGCACTCAGATAAGCGGGATGATCGTACCAAGAAGGGATGAGAGTATATTCCGTCAAACGCAGATAGGGATCCTGCTGCCACATTTCCTCCAGCACACGAAAACTGGAACCACTGGTGCTGATGGAAAATTGGGGATAAAGGGGAAGAATAACTAATTTTTTGATATGATCCCGTTTAATCCGCTCGATCGCTTCTTCGGTGAAGGGATTCCAGTAACGCATCCCGATATAAACGCTCACTTCGCGCCCCATTTCCGCGAGACGTTGTTGCAGTGCTGTGGCCTGTGCTTCCGTAATCTTGAGTAAAGGGGAGCCACCACCAATCTGACGGTAATTTTCTTGGGATTTACTCGCTCTTAGCGTCGATATTAACCAAGCTAACGGTTTTTGTAATCCTTTGATCGGCAAACGGATGATCTCTGGGTCAGAAAAAAGGTTAAATAGAAAAGGACGCACATCCTCTAACCGCTCCGGCCCACCCAAATTTAATAATAAAACCCCAACGCGACCCATAGTGTTAACAGATAATTTTTAAATTTTCAGATTCTTTACCAAGTTTAACAATATATCGGTGGAACCGTTAAAACAAATTACAGACAATATCGAACTTAATCAAATTTTGGAGGTTGATCTTGGCGACAATTTTACGTCCCCTCAGTTATCAATATCAATGGCTTTACGATGGTATCTCCCGTCTGGCTGCCCTAGCGGTGGGTGGGGAGACCCGTTTTCGGCAATTGGCCCTAGAAGGTTTAAAAATCGCTAAAAATGACCCTATCCTCGATCTCTGTTGTGGTGCGGGTCAAACCACCCGTTATTTAGTACCCCTATCCGATCGCTGTGTCGGTTTAGATGTCTCTCCCTGGGCCTTGGAGCGAGCTAGTTTAGCGGTGCCGCAAGCGCATTATGTGGAGGGATTAGCCGAAAAAATGCCCTTTAATGCCGGAGAATTCGCCTTTGTTCATACTAGCGCCGCTCTCCACGAAATGGAACCGGAGCAGTTAGAGCAAATCCTTAAAGAAGTGTATCGAGTTCTCAGACCGGGGGGAATTTTTGCCCTCGTGGATTTTCATCGACCCACTAACCCGCTTTTTTGGCCTTCTTTAGCCCTATTTTTGCAATTATTTGAAACCGATACCGCTTGGCAGTTTATCGATCGGGATCTGATCCGATCTTTACAGGCGATCGGTTTTCGTGATTGTCAACAAAAATTATACGCTGGTGGCAGTTTACAGGTGATTCGAGCGGCCAAGTAAAGGGATTGACCGGGCAAGATTTTCAGAGGCAGTCGGTCATTTATACTAAGTAGGGAAGCTGAGTTCGATCGACTCGGTGCCAGTTATTTTTGAGAAGTAATGACTAGAGCAAAAATTCTACAACCCGATTTAATTTTAGGGGATACGATTCTCGGTCTCACTCTGGAGATTTTGAGTCAGCATCGGATTAAGGGATTGATTCTCGATGTGGATGATACCCTTGTTCCCCTCCAGGAAACGGCGGTTTCTGACGATTTACAGCGTTGGGTCGATTCCTTGCGTCTTGATCTACCGATTTGGTTGGTCAGCAATAATCTCAGTGAAAATCGGATCGGTGCGATCGCTGATAATTTACAACTTCCCTACCTTCTCGGTGCGGTGAAACCCTCTCGACGCAAACTCCGGCAAGCGATGGCAGCCATGAGTCTTCCCCCCCAACAAATTGCTATGGTTGGCGATCGCTTGTTTACCGATGTTTTAGCGGGAAATCGTCTGGGAATGTTTACCATTCTGGTGAAACCAATGGTAAATCCCTTGACGGGGGGGCAAGCTTATCCAATCCACGATTTTGAGGTATGGCTATCACAAATTCTCGGTGTTTCCCTGCATCCGCAGCATTACTTAATAAAACCTGACCAATCCTCACAAAAGTAAATATTAAAAAATAATTAAGTATAGAGGAAAGGAGGGAAAAGTAGAAAATACTATAGACAATTTGAAATGAGGTCAGCCGAGATAAAGACCTTAAATATATGAAAGTTAGTAGATAAACAGTGCCAGTTTTTGCCGATATAGGCCAAAAGCTGGCACTACTGTTTTAAGGAAAACTTGCTGGTATAATTTGGCCAGATTGTGAGATAATAGGGAACGATTTTTTAGTTCGATAGGGGGGCATAAATCGACTAAATCCTTATCTGGTAAGGGATTTAATTGATTAGTTCACTCTAGATCGCAAACAATTGACAAAAATTGCGGTAATTTGTGTGATAATTTTTGCTTATGAAATCGTGAAATGTTTACTGGGAAAGACTTTTAGGACTATTTGGTTAAATAAACCATCAGTATAGACCTCGTTTCCACACAGAAACCAGAAGAGCCGGGTTTCATTCCTTATAACCCCGTCCATTGCATAAGACAAACCGAAGAACCGTTAATTCTCCCTGGCTTCACTCTATATATGAATCGAGATTCTTCCCTGCTATCATCCTCCTCGGTTGCGGAATTCAAGCGCAATTCCTTTGATTTGGAGTCACACCTACAAAACTTTTTACAATTAGACCAAGAAATTTTACAAGCAAAATTAGCCATAGCAAAAGATTCCTTAGCGGCCTTAGCTCATCAAGACTTTTCTTGGACAAATCCAGATTATTTCTATCAGGAAAAAGTCAAAGAAAACTATTTATTTGAATTATCTGCTTGGCATTTATCCAGTCAAGAATATATCGGGGAACCCCTGAGATTAATTGATGATCACGGTAGCGGAAAAGTCTTAGATTTTGGTGGCGGAATCGGTACTCATGCCCTGGCTGCCGCAATGAATTCTGGGGTTGAACAGGTGATCTATTGCGATCTTAATCCCCTACATCATGAATTTGTTCGCTTTCGTGCCGAGCAATTAAATCTCGATACTAAATAAGCTCTCATTCTATACAGAAATTCCCGAACGGCTAAAATTTGACACGATTATCTGTTTGGATGTCATCGAGCATTTGCCCTCACCTACGGTCTAACTTAAAAAGTTTTATGACTGGTTAAACCCAGGAGGAAAGCTAATTATTAACTGGTATTTTTTCAAAGGATTTAATCAAGAATATCCTTTTCATCTCGACGATCCCAAAATTATTGAGAGCTTTTTTCAAACCCTACAAAAAGATTTCCTAGAGATTTTTCATCCCTATCACATTACCGTGCGCTGTTATCGAAAAAATCAATATAGTCATTTCAATTAAGATTGAGAATATCAATGCCAGAGTTCATAAGGGTTTAACCGGTCTAGAGTGTATCAGACTTATCTGAAATGACTATAATTGCCGGAAGAAGATCAAACCAGAGGATGATAGAAAAGTTAGAATTACCCTTGCAACTATGACCCTAGATATTATCCCCGAAGGCGAAGAACGCAAAGTGGAAGCTGTCAGTAGTGCCGCTATTGATGGTGCGCCGATCGCCTATATTGTCGTCTTAGCGGCCATTGTCACTACCCTTTCTTTTATTCCCTTCTCCATTGTCCTCGCTTCCGGCGGTAGTATGCCCCTCAGTCAAGCGGTTTTTCCCCTCTTGGGTTGGTTACTCGGCCCGATCGCTGGAGCGATCGCTAGTGGCATTGGGTCATTAATTGGGGCTTTCCTTGCCCCCTACACAGCAGGAATTCCCGCTATTTCGGTCTTTGGGGCGATTTTGTCTAGTTTTGTGGCGGGAACGATGGTTTTAGGCAAAAAACGCCGTTATTGGTGGTTAGGATTAACGTTAATTTTTCTGATTCCCCTGTTTATCTACGCTAACCGGGCGATCGGACTGAACGGCATTTCGCCACGAATCTTTATTGCCGGGGCTTTCGTCGATTGGTCAGCTTTGGTATTATTTATCCTACCAACCCGGACTCTTTTTACCCATTGGATCAAAGGCAGCAATTTGGCCCTAGTAGCGGCGGGAATTTTTGGGGGTACCTGGACCGCCAGCGGCCTCTCCCATTTAGGGGTCGTCGCCATTACCTACTCGATTTTTAACTGGCCCGAAGAAGTCTGGATCGCTTTAATTCCGATCATTCCTGTAGAAAATCTGATTCGTTCCTTCGTCGGTATGGTGATCGGTTGTGGTGTGATTGCCGGTTTACGGGCGATCGGTCTGGTTAAATCACGAGAGGCGATCTACTAGACCTCTTGTAAAAATCAAAAATTGTTGTTAGGGGTAGGAGTCAGTAGCTGGTCGTCGGGAGTCAGGAGAAGAAAAAAGACAAGAGACGACTAGACTATCCATAAAACCTAAGATTATGTCGAATTTATCCGAGCTTTTAGATATTGTGACCCAATAGCGGCTCGATAACTTATTTTTGCAGGAGGGCTACTGAAATGGGAATACAGCAGTTATCTTAAATGGTGACATAGGAGGTTTTCCTTTTGGGGTGTGGGGTGTAGGGTGTAGGGGCGGACTCAACAGCAAGAATTGCCGCGTTGTGTCCAACCCCCCACCGAAAAAAAAGAGAACTAGCGTTTAAGCCAACTCATCATTGCCCGCAGGTCTTGACCGACTTCTTCGATCGAATGTTCTGCTTCTTGACGACGCATAGCGGTGAAACCCGGTTTACCTGCTTGATTTTCGAGGACAAACTCTCTGGCAAATTGTCCCGATTGAATTTCCCCGAGGATTTTCCGCATTTCGGTCTTAGTCGCTTCCGTCACCACCCGCGGACCGCGAGTGTAGTCACCGTACTCGGCTGTATTGGAAATACTATCGCGCATTTTGGCCAAACCGCCCTCGACGATCAGATCGACGATCAGTTTCACCTCGTGTAAACACTCAAAATAGGCTAATTCGGGCTGATAACCAGCTTCCACGAGGGTTTCAAAGCCAGCTTTAATTAAAGCACTTAAACCACCGCATAATACTGCCTGTTCGCCAAAAAGGTCGGTTTCTGTTTCCTCGCGGAAAGTGGTTTCCAAAACCCCGGCCCGAGTGCCACCGATACCTTTAGCGTAGGCCATTGCTCGATCGCGTGCTTGGCCGGTAGCATCTTGATAGACGGCGAATAAACAGGGGACTCCTTGACCTTGTTCGTAGGTGCGACGGACGAGATGGCCCGGTCCTTTGGGGGCAACCATAACCACATCGACATTATCCGGGGGAACCACTTGACCGAAATGAATATTAAAGCCGTGGGCAAAAGACAAAACCTTGCCTGGGCTTAAATTCGGGGCAATTTCGTGGAGATAAATCGTTTTCTGCACTTCATCCGGTAAGAGGATCATGATCCAGTCGGCAATTTTAGCGGCTTGGGCCACATCATAAACCGGAATACCGGCTTCTTTGGCTTTGATTGCCGATTTACTGCCGGGATATAGACCAACAATCACATTAACGCCACTATCCTTGAGATTTAATGCGTGGGCATGACCCTGGGAACCATAACCAATAATAGCGATCGTTTTTCCCGCTAATAAATCTAAATTGGCATCCTCATCATAGTACATTTGTGCCATCGAACTCGCTCCTTAACTTCTTTTGTCACTGTGCAAACTCCTAATTATACGGGAAAATCACGCCCGTCAGAAGCATTTGATCGCCGGTTTCCTGGAGTCACGAAAAAATAGTGTCTAGAAAAAATGAACTAGGCTAATCCGCTTCGCGCTTGATTAGCTTTGGAAACGCTAATCTCACAGATTTTGTGCTTTTGACGCTTCCTTTGGCAGACTTACCGTTTGAGTCCTGACGGCTCGACTAGGCAGCGGTTTTACCATCCACGTCTGACGACGCTAGTTCCTAACACCGGGGCTAAATATTTAGTTTTAGCCAGAAATATCTAAGGGGACAAAACCTAATTGACCAATTGTCAATAGAGTTTTCAATGCGCTCACCCTGAGACTTTCTTGAGTATTTATATTTAGTGAATTGTTCGGCTTTTTCTGTCTTTTCCTTTGTCTTTTTCCACCTGCGGAATTTGGGTTGTATTGATTCGGACAATACCCGATGAGCCTTTTTCTGTTAAATCTTGAGGAGTCGTGCGTTTCATTTTTGAATTGGCGTTGTTTTACTCCCTGATGGAAAAAGTCCTGAGCAGTTGAGGCAGCATTGACTTGAGCGATCGCATTTAAAGGCAAAGACTGAACAGGCCGAATGTTTTAGGTTTACCTTGAGTTTATTGCTGTAATTCTTTCAACAAATCTCAGACTTTTTGAGCTTGTGCTGTGTCACCCTGTTGCTGATATAAATTGGCTGCTTTTTCCAAGTCGGTGATCGCTTTTTGACGGTTTCCTGACATTTCATAGACAAGCCCTCGCAGGTTGTAAGCATCAGCATAGTTAGGATCGAGGCGAATTGCTTGGGTGTAGTCGGCGATCACTTTTTGATATTCTTTTAATTGACCATAGGCATTACCTCGAAAAAGATAAGCACTAGCATCGTTAGGATTGAGACGTATCGCCAGGTTAAATTGTGCCAGCGATTGCACAAAATTTCCTTTTTTCCATTCCTCTATTCCATAATTAAAAAACAACTCGGCAAAGGCTAGTTTAGAATTAGGATTTGATCGAATGCTATCGATCAAATCCTGAGTTACTTTGATTAAATCTATGGTTGTCTGGTATGCTTCTGTATCTCCCTGTTTTTGAAGTAATTCTGCCGCTTTTCGTAGCTCTGTGATCTGATTTTCTAAATCTCCTAAACCCTTATATGCCATTGCCCTGCCCATGTAAGCTTGAGCATAGTCGGGTTTGAGTTGAATCGCTTGGCTAAAATCGACAATTGCACCATCAAAATCTGCTTTGTCATATTTATCCATCGCCTGAACAAAAAAATCCTTAGCATTCCTTCCATTGGAAAAATATTGAGCGAGCGCGTTAGTAGTGGAGATACTTTGTTGAGGTGTTCTTAATTTATTCTGAGCAATTTCTCGGCCACTAATTGCTTGAGTGAAATTAGGATTAAGTCGTATTGCTTGAGCATAATCGGCGATCGCTTTTTGAGAATCTCCTAATTGATCATACAAAGTTGCTCGGTTATAGTAAGCTACTGCTGAATTGGGATTAAAGCGAATAAATTGGTTATAATCAGCCAGGGCTTGGTCATATTGCTGTAAACGACTATAGGCAATTCCTCTGTTGCCATAGGCTTGAGCATAGTTAGGATTAAGACGAATGGCTTCATTAAAACTATTAATGGCAGCCTCTAGATCACCTTGTTGTAATCTTTTTACTCCCTGATTGAAAAAGTCCAGAGCAGTTGAGGCAGCATTGACTTGAGCGATCGCATTTAAAGGTAAAGATTGAACGGGCCGAGGGAGAGAAAGGAAGCCTAAACCGAGACAGAGGGTAATTAAGATAGAGAAAGGACGGAGAAACATGATTGATTTTCCTTGACAATGTTTTAGGTTTACGTTGAGTTTATTTTTGTATTATTTTAATAACTTCTAAGATTTCTTGAACTTTTGTCTTGAGGAGTCCTGCGTTTCATTTTTGAATTGGCGGGCTGTGAAAATGCCTCTTAGCTTAAAACCCGATGCCCGACCCCCGACACCCTGCCCCCACGAAAAACTTTTTGCCGCAACCCCTAACTAGGGAAAGCTGACTTGATCTAGTGGAGCAGAAAAAAAAGGGGGGGGTAATGGCCAATTTTTAGCTTGGACTTGGTTCTTTCACCAAAATTGAGTACAATGTCACTATCAATAGGCACTTCCTCTCCTCTCACCCAGTTAAGATTAACCTCGATCTGAACACAGATAATCGGGTTAGTATTTAGGGACGAAATAGCTTCTCTCCTTCTCGATTTTTACCTTTTCTGGGTAATTTACCCAGTCAGGATCGTTTATAGACTGATTTACTGCCTTGATCGACCCTAGATAAAATCAGGTCAAAAAATTATTGGCTTTGTTAATCACTAATTCTCTTAGAGCTGCCCAGGAAAATCTATGGTAAGTTTTTTTAAAAAGCTATTGACAAAAAAACCTCAAGGTGTTGGGTTAGAGATCACCCCAGAGCGCATTAACATAGCTCAGATCGCCAAACAGGGACAAAATTATCAATTAGTTAAATGTTGTTCGTCGGATATCCCGGAAGGCATCTTTGAGGAGGGAAAAATCGTCGATTCCCCCGCTTTAGCGGAATTAATCCAAGAAGTCCTCAAGGAAAATAAAATTAACAGCAAACGAGTCGCTACTGGTGTGCCGATGCGCGAGTCAATTATCCGGATGATCCCCATTCCCTCGGAATTGGACGATCAGGAATTGCGAAATCTGGTCTTAAATCATGAGGCTAGTTTATACCTTCCCTATCCTCGCGAGGAAGTGGATCTCGACTACCAAAAACTAGGCTACTTTCAGGATGAAGACGGGATCGAAAAAGTGCAGGTTTTGCTGGTAGCCACTCGTCGGGAGATTACCGATGCCTACATGGAAACCTTCCAACAGGCAGGATTACAGGTAGATGTGCTAGAAATTAATAGTTTTGCCCTAATTCGGACGATTCGCGAGCATTTGCGACAGTTTAGTTCCAATGAAGCCGCCGTTATTGTTGATATAGAATTTGATAACACGGAAATTGCCATCGTGGTGGACGGCGTTCCCCAATTTTCCCGCACTGTCCCCATCGGCACTTTCCAGCTACAAAATGCCCTCTCCAGGGCGATGAATTTGCCCACCTCCCGCAGTCCTGAGATTCTTTTGGGGATGACAATTCCGATTATTGCCTTTGATAGTCTTAGCACCAATACCGGCACTTCCGGGGCCCCTACTAACGCCGGGATGACGGCACTGATGCGCGTTTTAGGGGAATTAACCGATGAGTTACGGCGATCAATTAATTTCTATCTTAACCAAAGTGATGACCTGGAAATCGTCCAATTACTTTTAGCCGGTCCCGGGGGCGGTTTAGCGCAACTAGACGAATACTTTACTCAACGTCTCAGCGTCCCCACCATGGCAATCGATCCGATCGCATCACTGAACTTAGATACAACTCAAGAGATTCCTAATACCGAAAGACCGGGATTAGGAACAGTTCTCGGTTTAGGATTACGGGAGGTATAGACAAAAATTATGTATAGTCTTGACGTTAATTTTCTTAAGGATCGCCATCTTAGCCAAACGGGGAAAGGAACCCCCGCAGCCAAGATTTCCACCGCTATTAACCTGCGTAAACAAACACCCCTGTTGATCGGTGTGGGAGTGGGGGCCGGATTATTGACACTGACGGGATTACTCGGTTTAATCCTCGGTTGGCAAACCAGCGAAACTCAGGCCAAAATTCAGCAACTGGACGCGGAATTAGGTCAACTGCAAGCCCAAAGCAAAAAGCTAGAAGACATGAAAGCGCAACTAACGGCGGTAGGAGAAGAAAATGAAGCTCTGGTAACTGTATTCAATCAGATTAGGCCTTGGTCAGCTATTCTTCAAGAAATTCGCCTGCAAACTCCCCCTAGTGTCCAGCTAACCAGTGTGCAGCAGGTGGAGGTTCCCGCTGCCCCAGATCAAGGGCAACAGAATCGGGCTACTCGCTTAAAAATCAGTGGTTTTGCCAGTAATTACGAAGCAGTCAATGATTATCTCTTAACCCTACAAGCTTCTCCTTTTTTACAGGGTAGGCAAACGGTGATCGAAAGTGCTGCCCTGGCCGATTTACCCGTAGAGGTGGATAATCAGTACAAAAATATTAATGTTACTTTCCCCCAAGCGGTTCAATTTGTGATCACCGCCCAATTAAGTGATACTCCCGCTACGGAACAACTGCCCAATCTCGCCCGGAATGGAGCGATCGGAGTTATCACGAGGATTAATACTCTCAAACGCCAAGGAGCTATTCAACCATGACCTTTACCGAAGAATTTGAAGATCGGGAATTAGAGGAATTTGAGGAGTATCCTGTCGCTTTCGGGATAACTTTTACGCCCCGCAATAGTGGCATCGCTGCCGCTGTGGTGGGTTTACTTGGCTCTTTTTATCTGCTTTTTAACTGGGTGATGCCCGCTTATGATACCTTGCAACAGTTGCAAAACGATGCAGCTGGCAAACAACAACAGATAGATCAACAAAAAAGCGGTCTCGGACCGGCCGAATTAGCAAAAATTGAGAGTCAGTTGCAACAAAAAGAGGCAACTAAACAGCAAATTCTCGCGCTTTTTGCTCAAGAAAAGAACTTAAGCACAATTCTCTTAGATATTAGCAAGATCTTTAAGTCTCGCAATGTTAAGCTGATTAGTTTCCAACCCCAAGTACTAGAACCAGTGGTGGTTTCCGATGGTTCCCTCGGTAGCGCGGTTAATAATAAGCTCAAACGTCAAACTCTTAACGTCAAGATCGAAGGGAACTATGCTAACACTCAAGAGGTTATTCGGGATTTAGAAAGATTACAGCCGCTCATTTTGCTCAACAGTCTCAATACCCAGATGGAAAAGGAAGGATCGGCGGTTCAAGTGGTTAGTACTGGCAACAATAAAGCCACTATCGTTCCCCAAGGCGATCAACCCGTTACTACCACCTTTCTTCTCGATGTGATTATTCCTCTCAATGCTGAAGAATTGGCGAAATTAGCACCGCCCCCCCCCGCCGAAGGTCAACCCCCCGCCGAAGGTCAACCCCCCGCTAGTCCGCGCCAATAATAGTTTTCAATCCGGTGTGAGTGTTTAGTTTTTTGTCCGTTGAATACCCCAATTGTTGAGGAGTGAAATTAAAGTGAATTCGTCCCGTTATGCTCTGTTTGTCCCCCAAATTGCCTCGTTTTTATTGATGGCTCCCCTGAGCACTTTGGCCGAAACCCCCGAGTCCTTCGATGGTTCAGAGTTAAAATCGACTACATCAAAAATTGAATTTTCGCAAGAGTTTAGTCAAGAAAATTTACAAAAAAGACCTAAGAATTTCGTTCCCACCCCCGATGCCGTACAAAAGGAGATCAGCGATCGCATTTTAGCTAGTGAAAAACTGCTCGCCCAAAGTGCGCCCCTTGTCCCCAACCCCGAAATTATCATTCAAGGCGCACCCCAAGCCCCCGGCGCTCCCACCCTACCCCGGGCCGTCGCCCCACCGGTGGGAGATATTGCCATCTCTAACATCGATGCTAGTGCCGAAAAGGTCAAATTCGAGCGTAATATGATTGTACCTCGTGTTTTACTCCGGGAAGCTTCCGCTAGAGAAGTGTTAATGACCCTTGCTAACTATGCCGGTTATAACGTCGTTTTCACCAGCGCCCAGGGGGAAACTAACGCCACCTCTCAGACAGTTTCCTTAGAATTTACTAACGAATCGGTGGAAAACATTTTTAATGCCGTATTGTTAATTTCTGGACTCCAGGCCAACCGTCAGGGTACAACTATCTTTGTTGGGGCGCAATTACCCCAAGGCGCTCGTAATCTGATTAGCCGCACCCTGCGTCTCAACCAAGTTAAATCCGTCGCCGCCGCCACTTTCCTCGCTACCCAAGGGGCAGAATACCAGCGTTTAGTTACCCAAACCGAGGATATCGTCGATCCCCTCACCGGACGAGTCATCGGTCGCCGGGATGTTCCTCCCACCCTAGAGCCACTGGCCCCCCAAGAAACGAAAGGCTCAAAAGCTGCCTTACTTTTAACTGGTTTAAGAGTTGCCGCCGACGAGCGCCTTAATTCTATCAATTTAATCGGCGAAGCGCGGCAAGTCCAGATCGCCACCTCTTTATTAACCCAACTAGATGCCCGTCGCCGTCAGGTGGTAGTTAATGTCAAAGTTATCGATGTTAACCTACTCAATACAGACCGTTTTAACAGTAGTTTTTCCTTCGGTTTTAACGATGGTTTCTTTGTTCAAGATAACGGGGCGGCAGTGCTGAACTTTGGTAATATCAACCCACCCACTAGCTCGACTGTAGGCAGAGCGGGGGCTTTTGCACAGCCTGTTGTGCCGATTTTCGATATCATATCGGGTACGGGGACAGCAGAAATTCAACCTTTTTTTGACATTCAGAATGGCGCTCCCTTTGGCCGTGTTAACCAAGGACCCAATGACTTTTCAGGGGGTCTAACACCCTACTCGCGCCCTAGTTTTGGTCGCACTGTTAACCCCTTCCAACCCGGTTTGAGTGATGTTAATATTGACCCAGAGACGGGAATAATAGAGTACGAATACGAACCCCCGACCCTATTCCAATATCCCCAAAAATTCCTGATGACCCTGCAAGCCTCAATTCAGACAGGAAATGCCAAGATTCTCACCGATCCCTCCCTGGTGGTGCAGGAAGGTCAACAGGCCACCGTTAAGCTCACCGAGAAAGTGCTAGAAAGTGTGGCGACAAGTGTAGATCCTCTCAGTGGCGTACGCACCACTGTCCCTGTACTGGCCGATGCTGGATTAACTTTAGCGGTAAACATCGATCAGGTGGATGATAACGGCTTTATTTCCCTGTCGGTTAGCCCCACTGTTGCCTCTCCGGGATCTCCAATTCGATTTGATAGCGGTGGTCTGACAGTCAACACCCTTACCCCTCTGATTCGTCGGGAATTGACTTCTGGTTTAATTCGTCTCCGGGATGGACAGAGTTTAATTCTTTCCGGGATTATCCAAGAGCGCCAACAGAGTTCTGAGACAAAAGTGCCGATTTTAGGGGATATTCCCATTTTAGGGGCTTTATTCCGCAGTCGTACCAATCGCAACGATCGCTCGGAGGTGATTATTCTCCTCACTCCCAAAATCATCGAGGATACGGCCACCTCTACCCTCGGCATCAACTATCAACCGGGCCAAGATGCGGCGGAAATGCTTCAGCGTCAAGGTTTCCCCGTGCAGCCGCGACAGTAATCAGTAATCAGTTATATAGGGCTGGCTGAATAAATCTTAAAACCTTGTTGGATAAGACTTTTAGACTTTTTGTCAATCAAAAAGTACCCGGCATGGGAGTGATCAGGGGGCAAATTCAGGGACTTTTTCCCTGAAAATGGGTAAAACCCCAGACCCTGCCCCACGAAAAACTTTTTCAGCAAGCCCTAAATAATACTAAATCCGGTTATTCATCCCACGGGCAAAAAAATCAAGTTTGTCAGTTCCCCAAGAAACAACTGTAGGAGAGCCTTGGATTTCGCCACCCAGTGATTCCCATCCACTCCAATTGCTAGGACTTCCATCGCCCTAATTATGATGCACAGCCCCATCTTTTTGTCCGCGTATAAATACTTCTACCTTACCCGTTATCACTTTAGTTTTACCAGAAAAACAGATAGCGATCGGTCGGAATCCAGAGGATGTTTTTACCGATCCTTCTCTCAAAGGTTATCGAATTATCCTTGAACATGGCTGTGGCTAAGTCCCTTGAATCGGGCGGCGTGGCAGCATCGAAGCTTACTGCTATAATTACTTACGGACAAAGATAATAAATAAAATTTATGGGCGACTTTTTTGATAACGTGAGCCGTTACCCCCGCTATCTGATTAGCTTTAGTTTAGGGATTTTCTTCGCCTTTTTCGGCTGGTTGGCCCCTTTATTAAAAAATCCCCTCACAGCGATCGCACTTGTGGGTTTTCTGGGGGGAACTTTCGCCTTTCTTTATTTCACCCTCAAAGCCATGCTCGGATTAGCTTGATACAATGGTAAGGGTTTCGCTGTTTTTAGGGGACAAAAATTATGGCTAACGACCGTCGAGTATCTCGCGTGTCCTCGCTAATTAAGCGCGAGGTCAGCCAAATGTTATTAATGGAAATTAAAGATGATCGGGTCGGTGCTGGTATGGTTAGCGTTACCGATGTAGATCTCTCCCACGACCTACAACACGCTAGGATTTTTGTGTCTATCTACGGCAACAAAGATGCAAAGGCCGAAACTATGGCCGGGTTAAAAGCTGCTGCGGGATTCGTCCGGCGCGAACTCGGTCAACGCATCCGTCTCAGACGTACCCCCGAAGTGGTCTTCCTAGAAGATTCTTCCCTTGAACGCGGCGATCGAATGTTACACCTTCTTGATCATATTAAAAGCGATCGACCCCCAGAAGATGACGATTCCGATATCAGTGACCAGTGACCAGTAGAGGATAACTAAATTTAGGCAAAACTGGATTTAGACAAAACTGGGAACTTAAAACTTAAACCTGATAACTGATAACTGATAACTGATAACTGAATAGTGAGCGATCGCATTTTATCCCTAAAAGAACGCATTGGTCAGATGATAGTAGTCCGCGCTTCCGGCTATCTCTTTGACCAACAAATCCGCTATCCTGCTTGGGAACCTGTCAACGCCACCCTGAAACATTGGTTAGAAACCCTCCACCTCGGTGGGGTGATTCTGTTGGGAGGCAGCGCCGCCGAAATCGCTCTCCGTAGCCAACAATTACAAAGTTGGTCCGGGGATAATCCTCTGCTCATTGCTGCCGATATCGAGGAGGGAGTCGGCCAAAGGTTTTCCGGCGCTACTTGGTTCCCCCCACCGATGGCTTTAGGAAAAATAGCTGAAAAAAGCTTGACAAAAGCCACAGAATATGCTAGGGAAATGGGAGCAATTACCGCGAAGGAAGCACTAGCGATCGGGATTAACTGGATTTTAGCCCCAATTGTCGATGTGAACAATAATCCCGACAATCCTGTTATCAATATTCGTTCCTTCGCTGAAACTCCCGAAATCGTCGCTAATCTAGCTCAAGCTTTTATTTTAGGGGCCGATTCCTATCCAGTTTTGACCACGGCCAAACATTTTCCCGGCCACGGTGACACCAGCAATGACTCCCATCTCGATCTTCCCATCATCAACCACGATCATCATCGCCTAGAAGCGATCGAATTGCCGCCCTTTCAAGCGGCGATCGAGTCGGGGGTTGATAGTATTATGTCAGGCCATCTGTTAATTCCCGCTTGGGATGCCGAATTTCCCGCTACTCTTTCCTCGAAAATTCTCGGGGAAAAACTGCGCCAAAATCTCGGTTTTCAGGGTTTAATCGTCACCGATGCCCTGATTATGGGAGGAGTGACTAAAATTGCCAGCGCTGCCGCCATAGCAGTGAGGGCGGTACAGGCGGGGGCCGATATACTGTTAATGCCTCCCGATCCGATCGAAGCGATCGAAGCGGTGTATAGTGCCGTGCAAGCGGGTACAATTAGCGAAGCCAGAATTAATGATTCTTGGCAACGTATTCAACGAGCAAAGGAAAAATTAGGGCAAAGACAGCCATCCTTAGAATCCTTAAGCAGTTTAGCGGCACCGCAAGCTCTAGAGATTGTCAGCGATATTTTAAAAGATTCCCAAACAGTTAGCGGTAATTTACCCATTAAAGCCACTCAAGGCCGCAATTTAATCATTATCGATGATTTACTCAACTGTGACTTTCTCGATCGCTCTTGTCCGGCGGTGACAATTCCCCGACAATGGGGTTATCAAACCCAAATAATCGACCGTAGCACCTTTAATCAGTCCCTCGTCTCCCCAGAAACGACTCTCCTACAAGTATTCATCCGTGGTAATCCTTTTCGGGGTAGTGCCGGATTAAGGGAGGAAACGAAAGCTATCTATCAAGCTTTGCTGAAAACTGGACAAATTCAAGCATTGATTATTTATGGTAGTCCCTACGTTTTCCAGTGGTTTCGTCAACAAAGCGGAGAAATTCCCTATCTTTTCAGCTATGGACAACAACCAAGCGCCCAAAAAATCGCCCTAGAAACTATTTTTGAGGGGCCCACTAGCGGCGAAAATCAGACCGATACTTTCGTTTAAGGGCAAAAATCCCCTAGTAACCATTGGGCAATGCGATCGGAGGCACCAGCTGCCCCCATTCTCTGACGACCATTAAAGGCGATTTCTTGCCACTGTGGGGGATTTTGTAATAAATATTCTAACTTGTCTGCTACTGACTCGGCACTATCGCCTAAGAGAATTGAACAGCCTAATAAACGCTGTTGCAGTTTGGCAAAATGAGCAGTAAATTGTGGTCCAGATCCCGCAATCGTGATCGCCGGTTTACCCAAACCAACGAACTGTTCCGTGGCAGTTCCCGCCATGGCGATCGCTAGATGGCAACGGCCTAAATATTCGGCGTAATCCCTTTGAGAAATAGTTATAAATACCTCTTGACAAATAAACTTATTTATGCTGTGTTCTCGCCAACCCTGGGAAGTTAAAGCAGCCGTAAAAGATTCCAAGGGGAGAGAAGGAGCGATCGCCGACAAAAACTCCAGCTTGTAATCGGGAAAACGGCCGATAATGGCGGCCACAGCTGCGAGAATTTGCTGCCAATTGTGGAGAGATTCGGGAAAGCGCGAACCGGGTAGCAGCAGAATAGTTAGGCAATCTTGGGGAAAATCGCCCGTTATCGAGGGTAAAAGGTCATCCATCATCGGATTACCCCCATCGACAACGGGAATTGACCACTGTTGTAAAATTTTGCTAGTTAAACTATCCCGGGGAAAAACCCCCCGACAGCGAGGATGAGCCATTAACCAGCGTTCCCAGGGATAATAGTAGGAACCCCAGAGGCGATCGATCATCGAGCTACTATCTAACCATCCCTGCTCATCCCGGAGATAGTATTCCGATTTAGCCGTTCCCACAAAAGCATAATCTGTCTCGCTCAACCAAGCAAGGGCAAGGGGTAAGATATCTCCCACCGCGACAATTTTTCCCCCTTCTTGGCCCCAATTTCTGACCAGACGGTATTGACGAGAGGTTAATCCTAATAATCCCTCCCGTAGATCTCTCCATAATTGTTTCGCATCCCTGGTGATAAAACCCCCAGAGGGCATTTTTTGACCTCGATCGAGAAGAGAAATCCCCAGACGAGTATAAGCATAACCGTTACCCACTAGGGATAAAGCAGTAATATCCGGACAGAGGGGAGATGATTGCAGTCTTTTAATAATCCGGATCGCGATCTCATCTTCACCGTGGCCATTACTCAAAAATAATAATTTCACTTTTTTTCTTAACTTCTGGCTTAAAGTCCTAAACTTCGGTTGTTTTATTGCCTTCGACCCTAGACAATGCTGATGGTTAGGGAACCATCAATTTTATAAAAGCAGTTAACCAACTCCCATTTAGTCTAATCTACCGGAAGGTTTCGCCGATCGCTTATCTCTGCCCTGATGGCGACCATTTGACCAAAGGTAAGACTAAAAGATAAGAGATGAGTTTAACTGCTTCTATTTTTCTCGATCAAAAGACCAGATTTAGCCCACCAGGGCCAAGAAGGTCAGAAACCTGCTCTGATCGCTAAGTAGCTGGTTATAATTAAATTAAAAATGGATTTTAGGTTCGATCCCCCCTGCCCCCCTTGATAAGGGGGGTGCCGGTAGGCGGGGGGATCCCCTCTTAATAAGGGGGGCATCTGATAACTTTTAACGCCTACCTACTCATATTAGAATCAGTGATTAATTGGCATCCTAGCGGAAAAAATGATTATCGACTTACCCGATCGAGAAGCTACTGTCAATTTAGGGGAAAAACTGGGGCAAACCTTGGCCCCCGGCAGTGTAATTTTATTAAAAGGCGATGTGGGAGCGGGAAAAACCACCTTAGTACAGGGAATTGGCCTAGGATTGGGTATTCAAGAGCCTATAGCTAGTCCTACCTTCACCCTCGTTAACGAATATAGCGAAGGCCGCCTTCCTTTGTATCATTTGGATTTGTATCGTTTGCAGGGTCAAGATATCGAGGCGCTGTACCTAGAAAATTATTGGCAGGGAATCGAGGTGGATTTAGGGATAGTGGCGATCGAATGGTCAGAACGTTTAACTTTTTTGCCGGAAAATTATCTAGAGATTACTTTACTCGATCGAGGCGAGCAAGGACGACGAGCGCTGCTCAATTTTGTCGGTGGGGACGAAAAAAATAGCGACCCCACAGGAATCGCTATCAGCACTTGACTTTTGAAGCAATCAAACTTTAGCGGTAACTTTCCACTTATTCTCTAACTCGCCTTTCTTCTAAAGTTTCTTCAAAGAAACTATTGTAGAGGAAACCCGCAGCCACGGCCCCAACAATGGGAGCAATCCAGAATAACCATAATTGACCAACGAGAGCCATATTACCGCATAAAAGAGCAACACCGGTACTACGAGCGGGGTTAACGGAGGTATTGGTCACGGGAATGCTAATTAAGTGAATTAAGGTCAATCCTAAACCAATAGCGATGGGAGCAAAACCCGCTGGAGCGCGTCGATCGGTAGAGCCTAAAATGATAATTAAGAACATGAAGGTCAAGACCACTTCCGTGACCAAAGCGGCGAATAAACTGTAACCACCGGGAGAATGTTCTCCGTAACCATTGGTGGCCAGAGGGTTACGGCCTCCCAGAGCGAAACTAGGTTGACCACTGGCAATAATGTAGATAATTACCGCCGCTAAAATCGCCCCTAAAACTTGAGCGATGATGTAGGGAAGTAGTTCCGAACCGGGGAAGCGTTTACCTGCCCAGAGACCGAAGGAAACGGCGGGATTAAAATGTCCCCCCGAAATATGCCCGAAAGCGTAGGCAAGAGTAAGGACGGTTAAACCGAAGGCGAGGGCGACACCCACAAAAGAAATCCCCAGATGGATATTAAAATCAGCACCATCTACGACACTCTTGGCTTTACCCACAAATACTGCCGCTAAAACGGCACTACCGCAACCACCGAGAACGAGCCAAAACGTCCCGATGAACTCTGCTAGATACTTTTTCATCTCTATATCAAGGTTGAATGATTTTGCTTTTAGGTTATCTCCCATCAGACCGGATTAAACTGTTATAAGATATTAAAAAATAGTTATTTTTTACCTTCAATTTGCCGTTCTCATGGGGAAACTATCAGCTTTTTAGGGATATAATAGTAAAAAAATCGGGAATTTCTGATAATTTCACACTTTCTTTAGATTTACTTCTATCTTGATGTCTGATTGGTTTTGGCAGTGGTTGACCCTTTTCGATCCTAGTTAATCATGGAAAGACAAAAGAAGAGATCGAGTGCTAAGTAGGTGGGTGGAATTAAATATAAAATGAACGTAGGTTGGGTTGAAGCATGAAACCCAACGCCCGCTCATGTTACGCTACCGCTAACCCATCCTACAAATAATTGTGCCTACCTACTTAATTATGAGATGAGCGATGCAGGAAGAAAAAGCGATATTTAATATCAACAATACTTTTTATCGACTGGAGAGTAAAATCGTCCGAGATTTAGGAGTTTTAGGGGCGGCAATTGCCCAAAAAGAGCGGGGCAGTTTGCGCGTTTTAGAAGTAATGAGCGGCTCTGGTGTGCGAGCACTCAGGTATTGGTTAGAAAGTGGTGCGGATTGGCTGTGGGTTAATGATGGTAATCCAGAAATTAAGCCAACTTTAGACGCTAACTTAGAGAGTTTATTACAACAGAAAAAAATCAAAATAACCTATAAATCTGCCCAAGAAGTTCTCCTAGAATGTTATCTTAAAAAAGACCATTATGATCTAGTTGATATTGATGCTTTTGGTTCTCCCGCATCTCTGTTTAGTGCTATTCCTTTAGCCACTAAAATCGGTGGTTTAATTTATCTAACTAATACCGATGGACGGACGCTGACGGGTCATAATCTAGAAAATAGTTTAGCTGATTATGGAGCCTCTGCTCGCAATCATCCAGCTGCCCACGAACAGGGATTAAGATTAATTATCGCCGGTTTGCAATTAGAATCAGCCCGGTTAGGTTTAGGAATTACGCCAGTTTTTTCCTTCTTTTTCGGTCAAAGTTATCGGGTGATGGTGCGGTTAACAGCTAATAGACAATTAAATAGTCATAACTACGGTTTTCTCGGTTATTGTCATAGCTGCGGGGAATATCAATCAGTGCCTTGGCCGAAGTTAGGCAAGATAGTTTGTTCTGGGGACGGGCAACCTTTAACTTTAACCGGACCCTTGTGGTTAGGCAGTTTACACGATCGCTTTTATCTAGAAAAAATGGCAGATTTAGCCGATCAATGGCAGTGGAAAAAGGTAGTTAAATTGTTATAAATAATGAGGGAAGAGAACGATTTTCCTCCCTATTTTTATAGCTTTCGTGAAATTGGTAGAAGGGGTAAATTAGATTTACCCAAAAGGGAAGATTTAATTGCGGCTCTCTTAGAACAAGGTTATCGAGCCGCTGCCACCCATATTAACCCGCAAGCGTTGAAAACTAACGCTTCTTTAGCCCAATGTATCGCAATGCTCAAGGACTAATTAATTAAGGTTTGCTGAATAAATCTAAAGGCTTTTTTAAAAGCAAAAAGTGCCAGTCCTTGCAGTGTTCAGGGGGTAAAATTCTGGGACTTTTTCCCTGAAAATTAGGGAAGTGGAATCCCTGGGAATATCGATGTTACAATTAATTATAGCACCCACCGCAAGAGCGATCGAGCAGGGAAAACAATTAATTCCACGGATTAGACAAGAATTACCTCAGGTCAAACAACAGCAAGAACTTTTAGAATTGATAGAGACAATCTTGGTTTATAAGCTACCCCAAGTCAGTAGAAAGGAGATAGAAGCGATGTTTAGTTTAAGTGATTTAAAACAAACTAAAGTTTATCAGGAAGCTTTGGAGTAAGGCAGACAAGAAGCTGAATTAACAGCGTTTATTGGCATTAGGATTAAACTTTGAACAGATAGCACAAGCTTTAGAATTAGAGATCGAACAGGTTAGACAAGCGACTCAAAGGGAATAGGAAAAGTTCAAAGCGATCGCAATAAGGTAACATAGCGTATCATGCTAAACGACTTTTGTACTATAGCAGAGAGACTAGCTGTGTCATCATTAGACATCTCCGAAAAAAACGTAGGGAAAATTCATGAATTTTACTCCGAAAATGTAGGGATAATTAATAAATTTTACTCCGAAAATGTAGGGACAATTCATGAATTATACTCCGAAAATGTAGGGATAATTAATAAATTTTACTCCAAAAATGTAGGGACAATTCATGATTTATACTCCGAAAATGTAGGTATAATTAATAAATTTTACTCCGAAAATGTAGGGATAGTTCATGATTTATACTCCGAAAATGTAGGGACAATTCATGAATTATACTCCGAAAATGTAGGTATAATTAATAAATTTTACTCCGAAAATGTAGGTATAATTAATAAATTTTACTCCGAAAATGTAGGGACAATTCATGATTTATACTCCGAAAATGTAGGGATAATTAATAAATTATACTCCGAAAATGTAGGGACAATTCATGATTTATACTCCGAAAATGTAGGGATAATTAATAAATTATACTCCGAAAATGTAGGGACAATTAATAAATTATACTCCGAAAATGTAGGGACAATTCATGATTTATACTCCGAAAATGTAGGGACAATTCATGATTTATACTCCGAAAATGTAGGGACAATTCATGAATTGTCCCTACCAATAATTTCAGGTTACGCATATTTAATTTTCGGAGATATCCATTCTCTATTATCTGGGATTATTGGCATATCTGTAATGATTTGAGGGCAAGGAAAACAATTAATTCCACGGATTAGACAAGAATTACCTAATCTCAAACAACAGCAAGAACTTTTAGAATTGATAGAGACAATTTTGGTTTATAAGTTACCCCAAGTCAGTAGGTGTGATAATTTTTGCTTATGGAATCGTGAAATGCTTATCGGGCAAGACTTTTAGGGCTATTTTGCGGAAGAAAGTATCAGTATAGACCTCGTTTCCACACAGAAACCAGAAGAGCCTAGAAAGGAGATAGAAGCGATGTTTAGTTTAAGCGATTTAAAACAAACTAAAGTTTATCAGGAAGCTTTGGAGTAAGGCAGACAAGAAGCTGAATTAACAGCGTTTATTGGCATTAGGATTAAACTTTGAACAGATAGCACAAGCTTTATCTCGTTATCTCGTTATCTCGTTCCCAGGTTCTACCTGGGAACGCTCTCTTCAGGTTCTACCTGAATATTGCTTTAAGGCAGAGCCTTAAATATTGTGTTTCAAGGCAGAGCCTTGAAACAAGGGAAAAAGGGTAAAAAGGGAAAAAAAGGGAAAAAGGGTTATAGAGTCCTCCCAGCACCGCACACCACCCGAAAACCGAGGAAGTTGAGAGGGTAGTCGCGGCGGTTGACGAGGCTGCGGGAAGCAGAACGGCAGAGAACTGGATGGCTGCACCAAGAACCGCCCCGCAGTATTTGAAAATGATTATCCCTTATCAGCCAAGCACTGCCATCCCTTGGCGCATTCTCATAGCTATCATGCCAATTGTCCTCGCACCACTCAAAAACATTGCCACTCATGTCATACAGTCCCCAAGCATTGGGCTTTTTCTGGCCCACAGGATGAGTTTTATCCTGAGAATTTCCGTCATACCAAGCGTAATCTCCTAACTGATTAGCATCATCACCAAAATAATAGCGAGTAGTGGTCCCCGCACGACAAGCATATTCCCATTCCGCTTCCGTCGGTAGGCGATAGGTTTTCCCTGTTATTTGACTCAATTTTTGACAAAAGGCTTTAGCGTCGTTCCAACTAACATTTTCTACCGGATTTTGCTGATTATTTTTCAACCAAGAGTTGTTTTTAAAATGAGAGGGATTGGTTCCCATTACTGCTTGATATTGTGCCTGAGTCACTGGATATTTCCCAATCGCAAAACTGTTGACTTTAACTTGGTGTTGACGCTTTTCATAACTTTCAGCATTGGGATCACTGTCAGCAGATCCCATGAGAAACTCACCTGCTGGTAAGCTCACCATCTCCAGTGTTACTACGTTGGATATTTTTTCGGTAAATGGAGTAGGTGAAGCAATTAGGGGTATTGGTGAAACAGGCTTTTTGACTGCTGCCGGTGCTGGTGGAGGTGACGGGGGAGAATTCCATCCCACAGATTGTAAGGCATTTAAAACCTGTTGTGCTGTCCATCTTTGTTTTCTATCTTTTTGCAAACACCCTTCAATAATCGGTTTAAACTCTTTCGGTAAACTGGGGATTTGTAGCTCACAATTCA
>NZ_SFBV01000225.1:0-23524 GCF_007095585.1 Microcystis sp. M_OC_Ca_00000000_C217Col | reverse complement strand
CTGATAACTGATAACTGATAACTGATAACTGATAACTGATAACTGATAACTGATAACTGATAACTGATAACTGATAACTGATAACTGATAACTGATAACTGATAACTGATAACTGATTAATCAAAAAGACGAAAATAGGGATAACGTTTGGGAACCCCCGGTTCTTTTTCCAGATCAAAGTTAATTACATCCCAACAGGGTTGATCGGGGGCATCGGGGCTAAATTCTACTGGTAAACCGTAGAGACGGGGAATAGTGGCTTCACCCAGTTCATTACCGCGCCAAGTGGTGTTACGTTCTAGGTAGGAACTAACTAAATCGCGATAACGGTTGGCAATAATTACTTTAGTCGCTTTAAATCCTTGAGTATAGAGACGATCGAGTGCTTCGTGAATCTCAAAACGAATACCATCCGGGTGAGTGTGTTGACGATACCACTCACCATTCCAGAGTCGCCAATGCCGTCCTGACTGCAAGTGAACCAACTCACCCGTTTTGGGATCGGCTTCAAAAGCTCCATGGCGCGGACACAAATAGGTATCCGTCAAAGTGAGGGCGGGGATTAGCTGCCGACAGTGAGGACAATGGATATCGGGTCCAAAAACAGGGTATTGTAAACTTGCATTGATCATGGGAGAACCTAAACTAAAAATTGTTATCTTTGTACCAATAATCCTACCCATATTATACCCAACCAAATTGGACGGGTATTCTCTTTCGACTTTAGTGCAGATCCTCCCATGTCTTTAGATAACTTAAGATCAACTTCTAATTTCTGGCCGATTGTCGATGTCAGTCAAGCGGCTTTTATCGCCCCTAATGCCACGGTAATGGGCGATATTTCCCTAGCTGTGGGGGTGAGTGTTTGGTATGGGGCGGTATTGCGTGCCGACGTGGAACGCATCGAAATTGGGTCCTATACTAATATCCAAGATGGGGCAATCCTACACGGAGATCCGGGCAAAATTACTATCCTTGAAGATTACGTTACCATCGGGCATCGGGCGGTAATTCACGCAGCCCATATTGAACGCGGTTGTTTAATCGGCATTGGGGCAGTGATTCTCGATGGTGTGCGCGTCGGGGCGGGTAGTATTGTCGGGGCGGGTAGTATTGTGACAAAAGATATACCACCGCGATCTTTAGTGGTGGGTATTCCCGCTAAACGCGTCCGGGAAGTGTCGCCACAGGAGGCTCAAGAGTTGATCGAACACGCCGAGCGCTATGCTAAACTTGCCCTCGTTCATGGGGGAAAAGGTACTGATACCGGATTCCCAAAACGGGCGGATTAGGGTATAAATATAAAATGAGAATCAAGTAACAATCTTTTAAGCACCGCTCGAGGAGAAGGAAATCTATGGACTGGAGAGTGTTAATCGTTTTAACCCCTTTGTTTATTGCTGGTGGCTGGGCTGTCTTCAATATCGGCGCTGCCGCTATTAGACAAGCTCAACAGTTTCTCAGCAAACAAAGTTAATAAAAGTTTATAATTCTTAGTAAAACCGATCACCTAGGGGATCGGTTTTTAATTTTTCCTTATCTGGCGATCGCTGATTGGGGTGTGGGGTGTAGAGTGTGGGGTGTGGGGTGTGGGGTGTAGGGTGTGGGGTGACCACTTCGTGCGCGTTGCGGGGGTAGGTGGGTGGAATTAAATATAAGATGAACGTAGGTTGGGTTGAAGCATGAAACCCAACGCCCGCATGGGTTACGCTACCGCTAACCCATCCTACAAATAATTGTGCCTCCCTACTTATGAATTATGAATTATGAATTGGGGTATGGGGAGAACAAATAAAAATAATCTCCTGTCTCCTGTCTCCTGAATCCTGAATCCTGAATCCTGAATCCTGTCTCCTGAATCCTGTCTCCTGTCTCCTAACCCCACCAATATACCTTTTCAGCAAACCCTACCTAACCATGAAATCTAACTATCAAAATCTCATCCAAGAATTGGCTCATCTAGAAATTATCACCGATCCGGGGCAAGTGGCGAAACTTTCCTTAGATTATTATCATTTTAGTCCCATTTTAGAGGCACAACTGCAAGATAAACGGGCTGATTTAGTCATTCGTCCCCAGAATAGCCAAGAGGTTATTGACATCGCTAAAACCTGCGTTAAATACCAAATTCCTTTAACAGTTAGAGGTGCGGGTACAGGTAATTATGGTCAATGTGTTCCCTTGCGGGGGGGAGTAATTTTAGACACAACGAAACTAACAAAAATTATCTCGATCAAACCGGGTACAGCCCGGGTAGAAGCGGGAGTAAAAATGGCATTTTTTGATAAACAAGCTCGCGCAATCGGTTGGGAATTAAGAATGGCTCCCTCTACCTATCGGACGGCGACAATTGGCGGTTTTATCGGGGGTGGCAGTGTGGGCATGGGTTCAATTAATTATGGACAATTGAAGGATAGAGGCAATCTGCAAGCAGTGCAGTTAGTCACCCTAGAAGCGGAACCAAAAATTATCGAACTACGGGGGGATGAGGTAGAAAAAGTCAATCATGCCTACGGAACAAATGGCATTATTACCGAGTTAGAAATAGCCCTCGCTCCCTGTTATCCTTGGGCAGAATTTATCGTTACTTTTGCCGATTTTATCACCGCCGCTAAATTCGGTCAAGCTCTCAGTGATAGTGATGGCATTGTCAAGAAAATGGTTAGTGTTCACTCTTGGCCAATTCCTGCTTATTTTATCGCTCTTAAGGATTATTTACCCACAGGAAAAGCGGCAGTTTTGTTAATAGTATCGGACAGCGATCGAGTCGCATTAGAATCTTTAATTAAAGAATATAATGGTGAACTTACCTACTATAAAACGCCAGAAGAAACCCAAAAAGGCAACAGTATCTTAGAATTTACTTGGAATCATACCACTCTCCATGCGCGTAGTTTTAACCCCAAAATAACTTATCTACAAGCTTTTTATTTTAATCTAGCTACGGTAGAGAAACTCTATAATTATTTTGGTGAGGAAATAATGATGCACCTAGAATTTTTGAAATTTCAGGGTAAAGTTATTCCCGCCGGTCTTCCCTTGCTAGAATTTACCACAGAAACTCGATTAAATGAGATTATTGCTATCTATGAACAACAGGGGGCAGCTATTGCCAATCCTCACACTTATATCATGGAAGATGGCGGCAGCAGACAGATTAATCCGCTACAACTAGAATTTAAAAAACTCGTCGATCCTTACGGATTGAACAATCCGGGTAAAATGCGAGCATGGGTTGAAGCAAGGGGGTAGGGGTTCAATTCAAGCTAAATTAAACAAGATAAGTAGGTAGGCGTTAAAAACTATTAGATGCCCCCCTTATCAAGGGGGGATTAAGGGGGGATCGGCACCCCCCAAGGGGGGATCGGCACCCCCCTTATCAAGGGGGGATTAAGGGGGGATCGGCACCCCCCTTATCAAGGGGGGATTAAGGGGGGATCGGCACCCCCCTTATCAAGGGGGGCAGGGGGGATCGAACCTAAAACACTAACCGCTAAAAAGGGAGTGGGGAAAACAAAACTCCCCGCTGCCCCCTGCCTATTCCCGGACTTGCCCCGATCCGATACAATTAAACGGTTGTCTTGGAAGAATTAATAGTGATCGAGCGTTATACTCTCCCTGCGATGGGGAATTTGTGGACGGATAGATATAAATATCAAACATGGCTAGAGGTAGAGATAGCCGTCTGTGAAGCGCAGGCAGAATTAGGCTATATTCCGGGGGATGCAGTAGAAGAAATTAAGGCAAAAGCTAATTTTGATCCCGATCGCATTTTAGAAATAGAAGCAGAAGTGCGCCACGATGTCATCGCCTTTTTAACAAATGTTAACGAATATGTGGGCGAGCCGGGGCGTTATATTCATTTGGGTTTAACCAGTTCCGATGTACTAGATACCGCCCTGTCCTTACAATTAGTCGCCAGTTTAAACCTGATTTTAGAACAATTAGAAGATTTTATCCAAGCCCTGCGTTATCGCGCCCAAGAACACCGTTATACAGTCATGGTAGGACGTTCCCACGGCATTCACGCCGAACCGATCACCTTTGGCTTTAAACTAGCGGGATGGTTAGCGGAAGTGCTGCGAGGACGCGATCGTTTAATTCGCTTGCGCCAAGACATCGCCATCGGTAAAATATCTGGTGCAGTGGGAACCTATGCCAATATTGACCCGAAAATTGAGGCGTTAACCTGTCAGAAGCTAGGATTAGAACCGGATACCGCTTCCACTCAAGTGATCTCCCGCGATCGACACGCCGATTATGTGCAACAATTAGCTTTATTGGCGGCTTCGATCGAACGTTTTGCCGTGGAGATTCGCAACCTGCAAAGAACCGATGTCCTAGAAGTGGAAGAATACTTTGCCAAAGGACAAAAAGGCTCCTCCGCTATGCCCCATAAACGTAATCCCATCCGTTCAGAACGCTTAACGGGAATGGCGAGAATTATCCGTAGTCATAGCGTTTCCGCTTTAGAAAATATCGCCCTCTGGCACGAAAGGGATATTTCCCATAGTTCCGTAGAACGGGTAATGCTGCCGGATGTTTGCATTTTGACCCACTTTATGCTCAAGGAAATCACCGATTTAGTCAAAAATCTGCTGGTGTATCCCGAAAACATGAAGCGAAATATGAATGTTTACGGTGGCGTGATTTTCAGTCAAAGAGTTCTTTTAACTTTAGTGAGTAAGGGAATTAGCCGGGAATCTGCCTATAAAATCGTCCAAGAAAACGCCCATCGCGCTTGGAACACCGATAACGGCAATTTTAAAGCTTTTATCGGTCAAGATGAGCGAGTTACCGCTATTTTATCCCCCGACGAGATCGAAAGTTGCTTTGATCCCCAGCAGCACCTAAATCATCTTAATAGCATCTACCAAAGGTTAGATATTTAAGGAGCTTTCAGTGATCAGCTAACCACTAGCTTGTTGCTTTAGAAAGGTAATGACAGCGTTTTGGATTGTCGGTTGGCGATCGATCTTTTCTCAGAAAGCGATCGCTATTCGTTTCTCGATCAAGGTCGCGTTTGAAGATAAAACTAAAGAATCGGCGCAAGCGAGTACGAATCGGGTAAAATAAGGGTCTGTATTCGGAGTGTTCGTTTTTATGATGAAAATCAAACTCTTGAATTTAGGTAGTATTAAAGAGGCAGAAGTGGATCTTCGGCCTCTAACCGTTATTATTGGCCCGAATAATTCTAATAAAACTTATATCGCCTACTCGATTTATGGGTTATGGATTAATCATCGTGACGGCCTTTTTTTTTCTAGTGAAATTTTAGAAAAAATAGAATTTACAAATCAAGCCGATCATTGGTCTTTAAAAATAGACCGACGTTTTTATGATGTTATATCCGAAATTGTTCAAAAGTCCGCATCTGAATTTAGCGGGATAAAACTACAATCTTTTTTCCAAGATTCTAGCGGCAAGATTTTTGAAAAAACGAAATTCAGTATCGAAATTTCCGAAGATGATATTAAAACAGCTATAGAAAAAGTTTTAGCGCATATAATTGAGTATCGCCAGTCATTAGCTTCATTTGGAATCAAGAAAATCGAGCGAAGCGACAACAATAATGAGATTTTATTTTATCCAGAAAAAGAAGCTGAAATTTATGATTATAAAAACATGGTTCTTCTTGATTTTGTTGCTGGTGTTGTAACATTTTCATTTTCTGACATACTTCCTTTACCCGCCGAAAGAAACGCTTTTATAAATACCTATAAAATGCTGGCCAATAGAAGATATAAGCTACTTAAAGAGAATCAGAGAGAGCGATTGATACGAGGACGTATTAATCGAGAGCCATTGATACAAGGACTTATTAATCGAGATAAGCAGTTAGAGTTACTGAAAGAACAGGGAGATATTCGCTATCCTCAACCAGTAGAGGATTTTTTAGATTTTTTAACTGACATAGAACTAGAAAATAAGCCCGATCCCATTGCCAAAAACAAAAATGATTTTCAAAAATTAGCTGATCAAATTGAAAAGTATATTCAAAATAACAATAAAACAATCTTTAAAAAGACTAAATTCGGAGGCAGAGAAATTAAAGTTTCGGTAAAAAGAAGTTTAGAGATCGATCTTTATAATGCTTCCTCGTCTATTAAACAATTAGCCCCGCTTTTACTCTATTTGCGCTATCGAGCAAAATCGGGGGATTTTCTGGTGATCGATGAGCCTGAAATGAACTTACATCCAGAATCTCAGGTAAAATTGTTAGAATCTTTAGCGATTTTAGTAAATTTAGGAGTTAGAATTTTATTGACGACTCATAGCCCCTATTTGATGGCTCATCTTAACAATATCGTTAATGGTAATCACCAAAATCCAGAACTTTTAGCCGAACAAGCTAAATTGCTTTATCTGCAAGATAGCCGAGGTTTTCTTAAAATGGAACAGGTTAGTGCCTATGAAATAAAAAATAATAAATTACTTTCTTTACACGACCCTGAATACGGTATTCGTTGGGATACTCTCAGCGATGTATCAGTTGATATTCAACAAAAGTTTTTTGCAATTTATGAAGCAGGACAACAAAACCAAGAAACCGAAGAAGGATGTTCCTCAGAAGAAGAATAAACTCGATTGGCAAAAATTTAACTTTTTAGAAAATTTGCTTATTTTCTGTACCGTACCCAATCGGATCGCTCCACCCGAAAGCGGTGTCAGCTTTCGGATTACCAAGCCAGAAAAAGATTCCGTTTGTATTTTATTTAAAACTGATCGTCAGAAGGATCCTCTCGTTAGAAATCAAAAGCAGAAAAGACCTGATTATTTATCTCTTTTTATTCAGAATGACTTACTTCTGCTGACAATTATCGAGATGAAGGGAACTAATAAAAATTCCACGAGTACAGGTATCGAACAAATTACAACTTTTAGAGATATTTTAAAACAAGAAATTGCCGATCATGTCACCAGTAAACTCAAATATAAATTACAAGCTATCCTATTAACTCCCTATAATGCCGATATTCCTGAAAAGGAGATCTACAAGGAAGCGGAGAAAGGATTTATTATTTTACCTATCCAGTATGATTCTAAAGCGGAGCTTTATCCTTATGTTTCCAAGACTTACAGGAAAGCGGATTTAAGCAAAATAGGCAAAATAAAGCATAGTCACGACGAGCAACATAAAGAATCCGATTGTTTGTTAATCGAAAACTTGTTGGCTAGACAAGCATCGGACAAACGTAAACAGGATAACTATTATTCATGTAAATTCACTCCCGCCAAAGATAGACAAGGCATCTATATAGATTATCAGGTGTCGAGCGATCAAGACTGGATCACCCTATTAACCGATCCGCAGGGAAAGAAAGTTCAATTGGCTTACTGTAGTGATGATTCTCAAAGTTCAATCGATCAAATTCAGGAAGAGATTAAAAATTTAAACCTATGTCGAATGGTAGAGATGGTAAGTCGCCTAATCAATAGTTAGTATAAAAAAGTGGTGTAGAGAAATCGGCGTTGCTGATTTGAGATATGAATCTTCTTTTCTGGTATTTTTAAAACCTAGAGCCAAACTAACTTTTGCACGGGAACCTGTACAGTTGCCATTCATGCCTTGATTCAGCAATGCCGTTTCTTGCTGCAAATCCGACTAAGCAACTAATCTACGACAGGGAACGCACCTTATGCCATTTTTCTTTATTCGTGGCAGACATTCTACTCCTTTCTCCCTTTTTGGGAGAAGGATTGAGGTTGAAGGCAATTAACCATCTCTGCCATTACTTTAGAAAAATGCTATTAGCAAGGTCCTATTCACGTTTGATCAGGATTATCCTCTATATTGTTGACTTTCGTTAATTGTGGAAAAATATCTCGTACTGCCTTTTCAAATTTTTTGTAGGAAGACAAGGATTCTAATTTCGACAATGGGATTTTTGTACCAAGCGGTGAATATAAATCGTCAATTTTTAGTTTATTTCGATACCGTTTAGTCATACCTTCTCTGGCTTTATTGATGGCATTTTTAATCGTTTCTTTCGGATTGCTAAAAGATTCGGGATCTTTATCGATTGCTAACTCACTATCACTTTTATTTGTACACAATTCTTTTTTTAGTAATTCTTTGTCTGCTAATATCCAAGCTTCAGTCATTTGTATTGGAACGATAGCAACTAAATTTTTGCATAAGTCTCCCTCGTCTGATTTAATAGCATTAAAAGCCGGATCAATTCTTTCCTTAAATGCGTTTTCATCTGTTTTATCATCTGCGTCTGCATGGAAGCACAAAACCATTGCTCCCTTCTCCACCGCTTGAATTGCGTATTTTTTAGCTTTTTCTCGGATATTTTCGCCAGAGATTTGTGGAAGACAAATTGGTTCAAAAATTTCTATTTCTTGTTCATCGTCAAAAGCAACTCTCTCGAAAGTGCGCTGAATAATATTCGGTAAAAATCTATGATCGGAACTGCCTTCTGTAGCTAAGGCAATAATTATTTGTTTGATTTTTTTTGCCATCTTAATTGATTTACGTTAATTGGTTTTGTTGATTTTTAATATTTTTAATCGCACTTTCAGCATCAGCAGTTTTTAGATATTCGACAACTTCCGAGAGAGTTAGCTTGGCCTCATTTTCGGAGAAAAATAAGGTTAATTGCTTTTTATTCTCTTTGATAACAGGGTGAAAATTACTGCTTTTCATCTTAATTCGCTTCCCTTCAATAGTGGATATTATAGTGGTAAGTTGAGAAAGCCAAATGCTGACATTTTCATCATCTTGCCAATTAATTAATTGACTCACCAGAACTGGAGAATGAGTGTTCACTATTACTTGGCGTAAAGGCATTTCAGTATCTTCAAAATCGACAGTTAGCTCTTTTAATAATCTTGCCATTGCTTGAATACGAAAAGGATGGATGCCATTTTCTGGCTCTTCAAAACACAGTAATCCTGTGTGTTGTCGGTCGTATTGCAGGACACATAATGTTAATAAACGTAGGGTTCCTTCGGAAAGCACTCTCGAAGAAAACTCCCGACCATCATCACCTTTTACCTTGATAATAAATTGTCGATTTGCTTTGTCATCATAAACATTAACTTCTGTAAGATTCGGTAGCAGATTATTGAGATCACGGGAAATTGCTGTGAGGGTATATTCATCATCTTGTTTGATGCGAAATAAAGCAGCGGCTAAATTCTTTCCGCTTGCTGTTATTGTATCTCTGATGCCCATATCTTGACGCGTAGGTTCTCGCAGATCTTCGGGATTAAGCTGCATAAACTTCCAACTCAGCATTTCTTGTTTGGCGGCTAATATATGTTTAAAATCTATAGTATTAATGCTGCTTAAAACAGTTTGTGATGCGTTTTTTGCGGGAAATACTTTTTTATTTCCTTGTTGACCGTCTTGAGGTACAACAATGGTAGCAATACCATTAATATCTTCAGTCTTAATATAAGGAATCGCTCTCCTACCCGTTACTACTTTTGGTCGCCAAGTTTCCAATACTGTCTTAGGAATATAATTTTTTACCCAATTATCTTCATTGTGCTTTAAATTTTCTAAACATTCATCAACAATATACAAGTTTTCAAATCCACTTATATTAGACTCTCGTTTAATTTTTAATTGATAGCGCAACCTTGTATATTTAAGATCGACTTCCCCACCCCAATTATCTTTTACCTTGCGATTGACTAACATTTCCACTATAAATTCCATTTCCGTGGCGTAGTCGTCCTCATCATATTGGGTAAAAAGTTCGCTAGGATGTCCTCTTTGCTCGCTAAAAGCCGTCTTCAGATCCACTTCTGCCAACCGCGTCAACAATTGCAAAGCATCAAATAAATTACTCTTACCAGAAGCATTAACCCCAGCAACTACAGTAAGCGGCGTGAATACCATTTCAAAATTATGAAAGGATTTAAAGCCATGAATTTTAATATAAGTAATCATAGTTTTAGGCGATAGGTAATATTAAAACATCAGCGCGACATTTAACCATACTGGACAATCTTCTCAGCTTTCGCCTGATACTGTCCCACTATAATCTAGACATTGGTTTACAGAGGTAGTGCGATGCCGCAGATTTTGTCGGGTGCGTTCCCTGCTGCAACGAGGGGGAACGCACCTTACCGATCGATTCCTGAGAGTATAGGGTCTTAGTCTGAAAAGGCCTATGCACAACAGCTTATCTGGCTGACGGCCGGCGGCTGATGACCGGCGGCTAAAAATTAACATTGCAAGAAAACTTAACAATTGGCCAAGAAACTCGATCGAGTAGGTAGAATAACAAGTAA
Source organism: Microcystis sp. M_OC_Ca_00000000_C217Col (assembly GCF_007095585.1). Classification (NCBI taxonomy): domain Bacteria; kingdom Bacillati; phylum Cyanobacteriota; class Cyanophyceae; order Chroococcales; family Microcystaceae; genus Microcystis; species Microcystis sp. M_OC_Ca_00000000_C217Col. The sequence continues at coordinate 13,273 of NZ_SFBV01000225.1, read as the reverse complement.
ATCATTTTGTAAACTCCACCCGATTAACTAACTAGAATAGAGATAACCCAGAACGCCTGTGATAGATAAAAGACGCACTACTCGCGATCTCCCCCAAATTAACGAAAGAATCCGCTTTCCTGAAATCCGCGTTATCGATAGCGACGGCTCTCAGCTAGGCATTATTACTCCTGCCGAAGCTTTGCGCGTGGCCGAAGAAAAGGAACTTGATCTCGTCCTCGTCAGTGAAACGGCAAGTCCTCCCGTTTGCCGGATTATGGACTATGGCAAGTACAAGTTTGAACAGGAGAAAAAGGCCCGCGAAGCCAAGAAAAAACAGCATACAGCCGATATAAAAGAAGTTAAAATGCGCTATAAAATTGATGAGCATGACTACAACGTGCGAGTCAACCAAGCGCAACGTTTTTTAAAAGCGGGAGATAAGGTAAAAGCGACGATTACCTTCCGAGGTCGGGAAATTCAACACTCTAACCTAGCGGAAGAATTACTGGCACGCATGGCCAAGGATTTAGAGGATGTGGCTGAGGTACAGCAAGCGCCAAAAAAAGAAGGTCGTAACATGATGATGATGTTATCGCCGAAAAAATAACTAACTAATCTGGAAAAAGGGGCTAAAACCCCTTTTTTGTTTTTCAGAAATCCCCAAAGGAACCCGACCATTTAAAACAAATGTATTAACCAGATTTTGACTCAATTCGCCGAATCGCCACCACTGCTGGCCGGGGAGGTTGATTAACTTGACCACTGGGCCAATTCGATCCTAGTGGTACTTGTCGTATTTGTTCAAATTCCTGCCCATTAGTGGTTTTCAGGGCAAATTTGCGGTTTTCAAAGGCCAAATCCCGACGAATTCCCCCCGCTTCTCCCGGATGTTGTACTGCCAAAAATAACGTCTCTTGGTCGGGAGTAAAGTACAATCCCGTTAATTCCGCATCCATGGGAGCGATAGCAAAAGGATAGGGATGCTCTTGATCCTTGGCAAACACCCAAGCACTATTATTGCCAAAAATCCCCAATAAATCCCGTTGACTAACCGGGACCCCTTGGGGATAACGCGTTTTCATCTCTCGATTTAACCCACCCGTGGAAATATCGCTAACCATCCAGAGATTTCCCTGTTTATCGAAAGCGAGGTTATCGGGATTAGAAAAACCCTCACCTTTCTCTGTCGGTTCCCCTCCATAAGCGACCACATCCCAACGAAAACTTAAGGAAGCAGCATCGTTGTTATCTTCCCTTAAGCTGATAATCCAACCAAATTCGTAGGGTATTTCGCCATTTGGTCCCTTAAATATCTCCTTGTCGGCTCCTCCCTCCGCTGCACTGGGACTACCAGAGGTAAAGGTCATATATAAAGTGCCATTCTCGTCCACTTCCGTATCTTCCGGCCGACCAGTACAAGTGACCCCAACGGCGTTAGCGGCAAAATGAGCATCGATGAGAATTGCCCCCTGTTTTTCCGTCCTATTACCTTCATACAGGTCTGCGAGGGTCTTATATTTAGCTTTGTAGGCTAGAATCTCCTCATCGTCCTTAAATAGCAGTAATTTAGTCTCATTGACTGTTCTTTCGGGATTCGGCAAAGCTACTACCCCATCCCCGCGACTAGCGGCAATTTGACTCGGTAGGACGGGATTTATCTCCGTGTCGGGATTTAAGGGTATCCAATAACCGGTTTTATCGGCGTTGAATTTGGCCCCGTAGAGCATTCCTTTTTCTAGGAGTTTTGAGTTATTTTTCTGCTTAATATCGCTAATTTTGCCCTCCGAAACGAATTTATAGACATGACCGCCTCTGCGATCGCAACCTGAATAAACCGCCAAGGGTTGCCCCGTCCGAGCGAGAAAAGCGACCGCTTCATGGCGAAAACGCCCTAACCAAGTGTGTTTTGTGCCGTAATCGTCGGGATTGGCCGGATCCACCTCCACCATCCAACCGTATTTATTTCCCGCTAACCCGAAGACGTTACCCCGGCCATCCACTTCCCCACTATTGAGAATAAAGGGGGTAGTATCGGGATGCAAAGAGGAACCATCTTTTAACACTACCTCCGTCACTTGGTCTTGAAAGTTTTCCTCGGCACTAAATACGGTTCCCCAGGGAGTTGTTCCCCCGGCGCAATTTTGAAATGTTCCGATAATTTTTGCCCCTAATCCGTCATCGTAGCCAAGTTTATCGGTTTTGGTAAAAATTGCTACAGCAGGACCGGTCGCTTTCAGGTAACGGCCGTCCTTTAGTCCAGAAATACCGGTAATGCGGCGATCGGCTTTACTATAGGTACGTTGCCATTTTCCCGTTTGATCTTTAGCCAGGGAAATTACGCCAATTCCCTGATCAATTAAGCCTTCTAGGGATATTTCCTCGATTTTTGCCTTTAAGCTGGCATCTTGCAGGCGATAGGCGGCAATTTCACCCTTTTCGTTCGTTTTTTCCCGTACTTCCTTGACGGGTAGGGTTTTACCAATCACTTCTTCAAAGGTTTGTAGCCAAGTACGACCACTGATATATTCAAAATTAACGGTTAGATAACCTTGACCCGCACTGGTTTCGATAAAAGATAGATAATCATTGTTATAACCGAAACGGGAATCACCCACTGCATCCCCCCACTGGGCCAGCACATCGTAGGTGAATCCTTGCGGAAGAACGAGATCATCTAGGACTTTATAGGTTTGATAGGCATTTTTTTGGCTTTCATCGCTCATACCGTCAATTTTTAAGGGAATTGGCAGTTTGACTGGAGAAAAGTTTAAGCCAAAACTATTGGTAGCGATCGCAGGACTGCTGATCAGAGAGGAATATTTTTTCTCTTGCAGACTGAAAAAAGAGACACCGGCAGTGGCAGTTAAAAAGGTGAGGAAATTACGGCGAGAAATACTCATATTTTCAGTAATAAAGTCAAAACTGATACTCAGACCTTGATTAGGTTAAATTTTATTACGGACACTTGACATAGGGATTATACAGTATGCAAGTTATGACTAAGTTAACAGCCAGTTAAAAAGCTCTCCTGCAAAAATAAAAAATCTTCCGTTAGGTGAGGAGACTCGCAGACAGGAGGAGAAAAAAGAGGTAAGAAAATCCCATCCCTCCCTCGGACATTAGATCAAATTTTATTTCTTGCTTTAGTTGCTGCCGAACATTGATTTTAAGATCATCTCGGTAAATTCCCTTATCGGAACCAAGCAACTGGGAGAAATGTTATTTTCTCAGGCAAATCTGAGAGGATTATGTAGAAATATCTATATTACATTTCACCCATCGGTATGCTTTACCGAAATACTGGTTAGATGAAAAACAAGCAAGACAAGCTTTATTAAAACGCGGTGAAACAGTAAACAGTGATCAGTAAACAGTGATCAGTAAACAGTAAACAGTTGTAAGCTGATAGCTAGATTGTCAGGTCACGGAAATCGATGCAAAGTTCACTGAAAAGGATCATCATCGGTGCGAGTTTTTTTCTCGCTACGGTAGTCGGAGCAACTATCGGTTATATGGCCTACGGTTGGAGTTTTCTCGATGCCGTTTATATGGTGATTATCACCATATTTGGGGTAGGTTTCGGGGAAGTTAAACCGATTAACACTCCCAGTCTGAGAGCTTTTACCATGTTAGTTATCGTCTGTGGGACCACCTCGGCCGTTTATGTGGTGGGAGGGTTTTTTCAGATGCTCACCGAGGGAGAAATTAACAAAGCTTTTAGCGATCGCCGGATGAATAAAGAGATGGAATGCTTAGAAAATCACGTCATAATCTGCGGTTTTGGGCGCATAGGACGCATTCTAACGACTAAATTGGCAAAAACAGCCCAATCTTTTATTATCGTCGATAATAACCCCGATCGCATCCGATTAGCTCAGGAAAAAGGTTACATAACTCTTAATGGTAACGCCACCGATGAAAGTATTCTCCAAAAAGCCGGCATCGACAAAGCGCGAGTTTTAGCGACGGTGTTGCCTGATGATGCCTTAAATGTCTTTATCACTTTAACCGCAAGGGAACTCAGTCCGCAACTATACATTATCGCTAGGGGAGAATATCCCAGCACCGAGAAAAAATTAAAACTAGCCGGGGCCGATCAAGTGGTCTTACCTGCTACCATTGGAGCAGAGAGAATGGCCCATTTAATCACCCATCCGGCCGCAATCGATTTTTTACAGGAAGATGAAGGTAGGCGCAATCTCAACGAATTATTAGCCGATATCGACCTGCAATTTGAAGAATACTCAATTTTAAGCGCTTCGCCCTTTTTGGGACAACCCATCAGTCAGATGGAAGTGCGGGGACAGGGGGCTTTTATTATCGTTGCTGTCCGTCAATTTGATGGTCGTGTCATCGCCCATCCCGACCATTCCACCATTCTACAGCAAGGCGATACGGTCATTTTATTAGGTCATCGGGGCGATGTTCCCAATTTTGCCCGTCGTTATGCTCTGCGTCGAGAAATGCGCTATCGGGGGTCTTCTTGGTAGGATATTTACCCAGAACAAAGTTTAGCTTTTCTGGAATCAATTTCCCTGCGGATGGAGATATTACTAACTCACTAATTAAGTAGTCATGCAAAATTAATTACCTACCCGATCGAGCTAAAACCCTTACGGGGCAATGATCGTCATGTGTAAATAATTTTGCCTAGGTACTTATCTCCAGAGACAGCTAAGTAGTCATGCAAAATTAATTACCTGCCCGATCGAGCTAAAACCCTTACGGGGCAATGATCGTCATGTGTAAATAATTTTGCCTAGGTACTTATGAAATTAACCTATCGCAGCATTCCTTACGACAAAAATCCCACTGCCACCGTTGCTTCCAGTCCGATGATTTTAAGCTATCGTGGTGTTCCCTATTTAAAAAACCGTGGTGTCGTTCAAACCATTCAGAAACCGGTAGCCGTTACCTATCGCGGTCAAGCCTATCATATCACTCAATCTTTAGCTTCTTTGCCCACGGAAGGACCCTCTTTAAGTTTTTAACTTCTAGTTCATTTTTCAATTAATCTCTTTTAAATATTGTCAATTAAGTAGCTGGTTATAATTAAATTAAAAATAGATTTTAGGTTCGATCCCCCCTGCCCCCCTTGATAAGGGGGGTGCCGATCCCCCCTTAATCCCCCCTTGATAAGGGGGGTGTCTGACAACTTTTAACACCTACCTACTTAATGATTTTATTAATTACCTTAAACGGGTTGTATCTCCCCTCTTGCTCCCTCGCTTCAAGGGGGATTTTTTTATTTGTTTTACCAACAAGGAATAACTACCTAAGCAAAATTAATTACACATATTTTTCCCTTCCGCAGTTCCGCAGTTCCAGCGTTCCCCCTTTCCGGAGTCTGAATTTAATTTTGTCGAACTGTTGATAGTTATCAGTTTTTTGTAGAATAGGGAGATTGAGAAAACGAACACCTGCCCCTATGACAAGATTCCCTTTGACTGGTCGCTATTCTGGTTTATGCGTCTTGCTCACTTTATTCTGGTTAAGCGGTCAATCTTTACCGGTGCGAGCAGAAAAAATCTATAATCCCGTCCCCCTAATCCTCAATAAAGAAATTAACGATACTCTCACCGACAAAGATATTCCCACGGGGGAGGGGGGGTTTGCTAGGGATTATACCGTAGATTTGGACAAGGACGATCAGGTGGCCATCGATCTCAAATCGGAAAACTTTGATGGAGTTTTAATTCTCCTGGCCGACGATGGTTCCACTGTAGCGGAAAATGACGATGGTCCCGATGGTGGCACTAATGCTCTCCTCTTTGCACGCATTACCGAGTCGGGTAAATATATTATTCGGGTGAGAGCTTTCGGAGAAACCGGTGGGGGAAAATTTACCCTGAAATTAACCCGTTTACGGGCCGTGGAGGGCAAAAATTAGCTAATTATTGTCAAAAAAGCCAAGAATAGAGCCTCTGTCCACTCTACCACCGCACCGTAGGTATCGCCGGTATGACCGCGAAGACGACGATATAACCAGTAACCAGTAAGCAGAGCGAGGGCGATTCCGGCACTAATGGCGATTATTCCCCAGCTTAGACCGCCAAATAGGGCGATTAACCCCCAAATTACTCCCCCACAGTCCCAAGGCAGACAAAAAGCCACTTTATGAAAGGCTCCCTTACCGGTGGGTTTGAGGTAGGGATAAAGAGCGATCGCCATTACTTGCCCCCAACGTCCCCAAATTGGTGCTAAAATTAGAGCTAAGGCTCGATTATCGCTTAAATCGGTCAAAGCGGCGATTTTTAGCAGCAAAACCATAGTCACGGCCATGACTCCAAAGGCCCCGGTAACACTATCGGCCATGACCGCTAAACGACGCTGGGGGTCAGTGACAGCTAAACCATCGGCCGTGTCACTAACTCCATCAAGGTGTAGTCCTCCCGTTAGATAAACCCAAACTCCCACAAGGACAACCGCACGAGTTAAGAGTGGCATTCCCAGACCAGCTAGAGTTATATCGAGCAAAACCAGAATTAGACCCAAAAATAAGCCCACTAAGGGAATCCATCGGGCAATTCTGCCAAAATCAGGCCAGGCAATCGGAACGGGAATAATCGTGTAAAAAGCGATCGCACCTAAAAATGAGCGAATTTCTTGACAAATGAAGTTAAATATGGTAATCAATCCCCCCAATTCGCTCCCAGTATGGCATCGTTTCTCATAAAGATGAAGTATAACTTAATTTTGTATCGGCCACCCTCTGGGATTTTCAAAACATCTGAGAACGCCTATAATAATTTAATTCGACATAACACGGTTACTTGTAATTTTATAGGAAAACTTCTTGTGATCGCTATGAGAGTAATATACGGAAAGATTTTTTAAAAAATGTGTATTTGGTGTGAGATATGGAAAGTTTCCATATAACATATAGTTATGCAGTTTTATTTTGTTAGATTCCTGAACTAGAAAGACTTTTAGTCTTAAGATAATATTATGTCGAGATCTATTTAATATGAAGACAGAAGTTGTTGTTGCGTTGATTGCTGGAACACTAGCACTTGCAGGCTCAATACTGACCTTTTACTTAACTAAAATCAGAGAAGACAATACTAAGAGACTTGAACATACAATGGAGCATTATAGAAGCCAGATTGAAGAATTCTATGGACCACTCTTCAATCTCGTGTATCAAATTGATGAGTTATACTATGTAAAAGAAGATATTGTTAGTCCTGCCTCTGGGGTTCATGATACACTAAGTGAAGAGCAAAAGAAGGAAATTGAGTCCTTTTTTAAGAATGAATATTTCTTTGATCTTCATAAAGAAATAGTCAGAATTTTGCGAACCAAGCTTTATCTAGTTGAAGGGGCGGAAATGCCTGCTAGTTTTTCCAATTATCTTCGTCATGCCACTGTGATAATTTTTGCTTATGTAAGGTTAAATGCTTACTGGGCAAGACTTTTAGGACTATTTTGAAAGAAGAAACTATCAGTATAGACCTCGTTTACACACAGAAACCAGAAGAGCCCTCAATTTAGATTGTGGAAGGAAAACAATATAGATACCAAGCATATTGTTGGAGAACCTTTTCCTGACCAGTTCATTAATGACATTAAATTTGATCTGCGAAATGCGATGCAAAGATATAATCAAACTAGGCAGATTTATAAGAGAAATATATTTGGTATTTCATTCATAAAATTGCCTTATTCAAAATCGAATTTGGAAAAGCATAACAACGCCCATGCACACCGAGCGCCGCAGCCGTAGGGTGCGTTCCCTAATGTGGCTCCTACTGCTCCACCGATCAATTTTGGGGAACGCACCATGCACATTGATTGAAGCTGTGGGTTTAGGCGTTGTCAAATTGAAAGATGCTCGGCGTTGCTGACTTTGGGTATGAATCATTGCATCTACATTTTTTAAAACTCAGGCTCAAACTGACTTTTTGATATATGCAAAATTAGCATTCATACCTTGATTAAGCAACGCCGGGGTTTTTTCGTTGAGTTGGCTGGCTCTTATCTTCGGTCGGCCTTTGAGCTTTTTCTGTTCTCTGAGTTGGGCTTCCAGTTGGGTGGTTCGTTCTTGCTGCTTTTTTAGCTGTTGAGAGAGTTGGTCAATGATGGCTTGTTGTTGTTGGAGTTGCTCAGTCAGGCTCCTCACGAGGTTTTGTCAGCTATCTACTTCTTGGCGGAGGGCTTTCTCAATTTTCCTTTGGCTCTCTGTGGCAATCCTCCTATCTGTGTTAAACCAGATTTTCTCCCTCATAGCAACCCCTACACGACCTTGATTTTTGTTCGCGACAGCTTCCAGCAGTTATTGAGAGGTGACATCAGTGGGAAGTGGGAAGTAGGGAACACAGAGCAAAAAGCTGACGGCTGACAGCTGATAGCTCTTTATTGCTAACCGGACTGACGATGATCTATTCTGGATACTGGACTGACTCGCGAATCCCCACCGCCAAAAAAGAATAATGTACTGCGATTACCTGGTTCAAATCCTCACCGCACGGGTTTACGATGTCGCCCAAGAAACCCCCTTGGAATTTGCCCCCAATCTCTCCCAACGCTTGCACAATCAGCTTTTACTCAAGCGCGAGGATATGCAGTCGGTTTTCTCTTTTAAACTGCGCGGTGCTTACAACAAAATGGCGCATTTGTCAAGGGATTTGTTACAAAAAGGCGTAATTGCTGCCTCGGCGGGAAATCATGCTCAGGGAGTCGCTTTGGGAGCGCGGCAATTGGGAACCCAAGCGATTATCGTTATGCCTGTCACCACTCCGCAAGTCAAAATCGACGCAGTAAAAGCCCGGGGTGGGATTGTCGTCCTGCACGGTGACACCTACGATGATGCCTACACCTACGCGCGACAATTAGAAGCGGAAAAAGGCTTAACTTTTATCCATCCCTTCGATGATCCAGAGGTAATCGCTGGCCAGGGTACGATCGGTATGGAAATTTTACGACAATATCAGCAACCGATCGAGGCCATTTTTGTCGCTATTGGTGGCGGTGGGCTAATATCAGGTATTGCAGCCTATGTCAAGCGTTTACGCCCAGAAATTAAAATTATCGGGGTGGAACCTGTGGACTCAGACGCGATGAATCAATCCCTAAAAGCCGGTTATCGGGTGCGTTTGTCTCAAGTGGGATTATTTGCCGATGGGGTGGCGGTGCGCGAGGTGGGAGAGGAGACTTTTCGTCTCTGTCAGCAGTATGTGGATGAGATTATCCTCGTGGATACGGACGATATTTGTGCGGCGATTAAGGATGTTTTTCAAGATACACGCTCGATTTTAGAACCTGCGGGGGCGTTGGCGGTAGCAGGAGCGAAAGCTTATGTAGAAAGAGAGGGAATTGAGGATAAAACGCTTGTTGCTGTGGCTTGTGGGGCGAATATGAACTTTGATCGTCTGCGGTTTGTGGCGGAAAGGGCAGAATTAGGGGAACGGCGCGAGGCGTTGTATGCTGTGACTATTCCCGAACAACCGGGCAGTTTACGGCGTTTTTGCGAATGTGTCGGCAAACGCAATTTAACCGAATTTAGTTATCGCATTGCCGATGAAAAAGAAGCACATATTTTTGTCGGCGCCCAGATCGAAAATCGCAGCGATGCCAAGAAATTAGCCGAGAGTTTTGAAGCTTGCGGCTTTAAAACCCTTGATATTAGCGATGATGAATTGACTAAATTGCATCTGCGCCACATGGTGGGAGGGCGATCGCATTTAGCCGATCATGAATTATTTTACCGCTTCGAGTTTCCCGAACGACCGGGGGCTTTAATGAAATTTGTCGCCTCCATGAGTCCCCACTGGAATATCAGCGTTTTCCATTATCGCAATAACGGGGCCGATTACGGGCGCATCGTCGTGGGCATACAAGTCCCCCCCGATGAAATGAATCAATGGCAAGCTTTTCTCGATACTCTCGGCTATCGCTATTGGGATGAAAGTCAAAACCGGGCCTATCAGTTATTTTTAGGTTAAATCGCCATTTTCAGGAAGTGATCAGTACAGATGAATCAAGATTTTACCCATATTTCCGTTTTGAGTCAAGAATTAATCGCCGGTTTAAATATTCAACCTGGGGGGCATTATCTCGATCTTACCCTAGGCGGTGGTGGACACAGCCGCTTGCTTTTAGAAGCCCATCCTGAAACGAAAGTAACCGCCATCGATCGCGATCAAAGCGCCCTAGAAGCCGCTAAAATTAGTCTTGCCCCCTATCTAGATAGCCGTTTAACCCTCTGGTGGGGGAACTTCGCCGATTATAAGGGACAGAATAGCAGTTTTGATGGCATTATCGCCGATTTAGGAGTCAGTTCTCCCCAATTCGATCAGAGCGAGCGCGGCTTTAGTTTTCGCCACACGGCAGCCTTAGATATGCGGATGGATCGCTGTCAATCCCTGACGGCAGCCGATATTATTAATCATTGGCAGGAAAAAGAATTAGCAGCTCTTTTTTATCAATACGGAGAAGAACGTTTATCTCGTCCTATTGCTCGCTCGATCGTCCAAAAACGTCCCTTTACTACCACCACTGAATTAGCGGCTGTCATCGCTAGTTCTGTACCCGCTAGTTACCGTTATGGACGTATTCATCCAGCAACGCGGGTTTTTCAGTCCCTACGCATCGCTGTTAATCAAGAATTAGATTCTCTGCAAAAATTGTTAAATCAAGCCCCCCACTGGCTAAAATCCGGGGGAATTATCGCTATGATCAGTTTTCATAGTCTAGAAGATCGTCTGATCAAGTATGGCTTTCGCGAAGATAATTCCTTGAAAATTATCACGAAAAAGCCGATTATTCCCAGCCGAGAAGAACAGGCTAAAAATCCCCGTTCTCGTTCGGCTAAACTAAGAATAGCCCAAAAGATCGAATCAGAGGTTATCTGATAGCAGTTATCTTAATGGTGAGGTACAAACTCTCTGGTTTTGGGGAGTCGTTTGTCAATACCAAATTAGGGCTTGCTGAATAAATGTGAAATGTAGGCAAGGTAAGGATTTTGTGGCTTTACGAGCGAAACAGGTGCAAGATTTTGAGAGAATCGTGCTTCAAAACCTGGCATCTTGAGCGGCGATTGCGTCCTGTAGGGGCGAAGCATTCGGGCAATAACCTATCGGTGAAACCGTAGATTTTCTATCCGAATGCTTCGCCCGTACTTTTTGCCGCAAACCCAAATTAGGTTACACTTCATCTTGAAGATAAAGGCTGTGGTAAAGTAAAAACCAAGAAAGAAAGCCAGTATTTATTCTTAAAAATCACTGACTAAAATAACGCAATCCCTTTACCAATCTTTCTACTGCCGTTAAAGCTGTTTCTGGAGATAAAGCAGCGTAGGCAAGACGCAAATAACAGCCCTCTGTTATCCCAAAAGTTGAACCGGGTAACACTGCCACCCGCTGCCGCTCAATTAAACTTTTAACTAACTGAAAATCATTCTTGTCTGTGGTAATTTTCAGGAAGAAATAAAAAGCCCCTTCCGCAGTGGCAACATCACAGATATCGCCGATTGATTCTAGAGCATTCAGGCAAATTTCTCTAACTTTACTGATGGTTTTTAACTGTTCTAAAGGATAGCTTTTACCCACCTGTAACGCTCCCAGAGCGGCGTATTGCGACACCACCGGCGGACAAATTAAAATAGTATCCTGAATCTTATTAATCGCCTCAGATAAATGTTCTGGTACTACCATATAACCAATGCGCCAACTGGCAAAACCGTAGGCTTTTGAGAGACTAAATAAGGAAATAGTCCAGGATTCACTGCCAACAATTGCCGCCGGGGAAAAGTGGCGGGCATGGTTATAGGTAAAATACTCATAAGCTTCATCGTGAATGTGATAGATGCCTTTTTTTTGACAGATTCGATTGACTTCTCTCAGGGTATTTTCTGGATAAACTACTCCCGTGGGATTATTAGGAGAAATCGTCACCACTGCCTTAGTTTTTTCCGTGATTGCCTCTTCAATGGCGGCTGGACGCAATTGATAATTTTTGTCTGTGGCAACCAAAATTACTTGACAATCAGCCATTTTTATGGCCATTTCATGATTGAAATAAAAGGGAGTATTGAGAATAATTTCATCCCCCGGGGAAGTAATGGCTAAAATGGCATTCATAAAAGCCATATTACTGCCCGCCGTCACAAAAATTGCCTGTTTATCGCTGATTTCTACCCGATTATCTTCGGCTAGTTTTTGCCGAATTACTGTTAATAAGGGGGGAATTCCCGCCACAGATTGATATTGATGATTTTTGGGATTGGCTAAAAATAAAGATAGAGATTCGATCGCTTCCTGGGGTGGATAATAGGAAACAATCCCTTGACCTAGGGAAATAGTGCCGGGGTTCGCTTTAATTAATTGACCGACCACGGGAATGATCGGTGTTTGTACCCCGTCCATGCGGGAGAGAAGGTCTTTCATTAAAGTAATCAATGGAGCCGAGCAGAGTCGAACTGCTGTCCAAATTAGGTATTGACTGTCCGTTCATTCACAGGTTTAGTTTCGATTACCCTCGAAACGGGGACTGTCACTTATCCCGGACAGTGGGATGCTCTAGTTAAAGCTTAGACGGTTAACTAACTAGAGAAAGTTAAACGTGGCATCCGTTGGGGGTTTATCCATAGTCCTTAACGGAGTCAAACTATGAATGCTCGAGTCGATTAGAGACTATTAGGCAGCTACAGGAGCGGCTTTACGAGCGAAAGGAACGATGTTGTTCGCATTTACTTTTTGTTTGAGCCTTTGATTTACGAGAGGAGACTCACTCTCGACCTGTATCACGGGGGAGCTTTCGCTAACCTGTCGAAACCGTTACGGCCCCTTGTGCTTACATTCTGATTATAGCATATTTTTTGATTAAGCTAATTTCGGCTCAATTGAGGATTTTTCCCTTCCCAGGCGTTAGAGCCTGGCTAGATCGGTAAAAAAGGTTTTTATCGCTGATTTTTGGGAAATTTATCCTATATTTGCGATCCAGCTGCCATGGTTGATGCCGAAGTTGCCTCAACTCTGAACATTTTCTGAAGATGCCCTGGCGTGGACGAGAGTGTAATTAATCCGTAAAGCTTCTACACGGGCGAAATGTTGAATATTACCCGTAACCAGTTCTAGATTAGATTGAATCGCCGTGGATGCGATCTGTAAATCGGCATGGGCGAGAATATTTCCCTGTTGTTCTAGTTGCGCTTGAATTTCTCCGTAAATTTTCGGGCGTTGCTGAATTAAGCTATGAATCAGTAAGGAATAGGCACTTCTTGAAACTTCAGATAATGAATTAATAAACGAATAGAGTATCCTAACATTTCTGTAGACTTAGAATAGCAGAG
>NZ_SFBV01000224.1:0-8566 GCF_007095585.1 Microcystis sp. M_OC_Ca_00000000_C217Col | reverse complement strand
AACTGGAAAAAGTAGTCAATCAGCTTTTAAATGAAGGGGGATTGATTATTAAATGGAGTAGAAAACTTAAAAATAAGGGTAATGCTGTCAATGTAACTTAAATGCGTAAAAGCTTACCCTTGACTGTGGAAAGTATCAAGAATACCTACGCGGCCAGACGAGGAAAAAGAAAGAGTCGATACGGAGCAAAAAGTAAGCGTGGAGGGATTCCGGGGCGTGTGGATATTCTCCTCTCCCATCTCCCCCGCAACGCGCAGGAAGTGGTCTCCCCACACCCTTCTCCCTTCTCCCCCAATACTATCGGGACGGGGAAGAATTGATCGGGGGTAAAGAAGGAGAAATTTCGCTACCTCGATCGAATATTTCCAGATTCCATTGACCGAAACGATTACTTTCAAAAGCAATAAAACGACCGTTACCACTAATCGTCGGACGACGCACTTCTCCTAAAATATTTTCGGTGATATTTTTTGCTTGCAGAGTTTGTCGATCATAAATATATATATCGGGTTTACCGGACTGTTCCGACACATAAACAATATAGCGACCATCGGCACTAATATCCGGTTGATCTTGATAGGTTTTTGCTTGATTTAACCCCGGTAGGGGAACTAAACGATTAGCCACTCGATCGAATAAATAAACCGTTCGTTGTCCCATGCGATCGGAGGCAAAGACCAGATAACGACCATCGTAGTTAAAACGGGGATTATCTTCAGAGGAAGGGGTATTTAAAGTATTTCCTAAAAGCTGTTGGGGAGGGGTGACAAAACCCGCATCACTACATCCCCCCAGACTGATGATATTAACCGCAAGCAAAAGTCCCAGAAGTTTAGGAAACCTGATCATCGGTCGGCACCGGGGAAGGAAGGATACAACAATTAATATCATCAAGACAAACTTTACCCCAATGCAATGCCCAACGCACCAATTCCACCCGATTATCGGTTTTTGTTTTTGTCAAGATATTACTAATATGATTATCAACGGTACGCTTACTAATCTCCAGCTTTTCCGAGATTTCTTGATTGGTTAAACCATTAGCCACTAAATCGAGTATTTCTAGCTCTCGATCGGATAATGAAGCGGCTGTTTGAAACTTCCCAGCAGACATGAGTATAATTCCTCTCGTATATGTACTTATCATTCTAGAAGAATTTTTTCCCCAGGAATCGATAATCAGTGATCAGTGTTGCCAAAGGCACGGCGTAGCCGTCCAGTAAACAGTAATCAGTGAAAAGACGGCACTGTTACTGCCATTTGATGATGCACACTTAATACAGATGGTTTGCGGCAAAAAGCTTTTCCTAGGGGCAGGGTGTGGGATGTGGGGTGTGGGGTGTGGGGTTTTATCGATTTTCAGGTGGTCAACTACCTAATTTTCAGGGAAAAAGTCCCGGAATTTTCCCCCCGATCCCCGCAATGGCTGACACTTTAAAACCTTTGTGGACAATGCGTTGAGAGGGATTGTTCCCCTCTCAGACTCAAAACTGATAACTGATAACTGATAACTGATAACTGATAACTGATAACTGATAACTGACAAGGCTGGTACTATATAATGAAAAACGCTCCTTAGTTAGATATTGAGAAAAACATGGAAGTTATCCCCGCTATTGATATTCTCGATGGCAAATGTGTGCGACTTTATCAGGGAGATTACCAACAATCGCAGGTTTTTAACGATAATCCCGCAATAGTGGCGCGAGAATGGGTCAATCAGGGGGCAACCAGATTACATTTAGTTGATTTGGATGGAGCCAAAGAGGGTAAATCGGTTAATTTGTCAACTATTGAAACAATTCTTAATGATATTGCCATTCCCGTACAGGTGGGGGGTGGACTGCGGGATGTAGAAACGGTGAGTAATCTCCTAAAAATCGGGGTAGAAAAGGCGATTGTCGGGACAGTAGCCGTAGAAAAGCCCGAATTAGTCAGCGAACTTTGTCAAAGCTTTCCGGGGCAAATAATTGTCGGTATTGATGCTCGCGATGGCAAAGTAGCCACCAGGGGTTGGTTAGAAACCTCCGAGGTAGATGCGATCGCTCTTGGGCAAGATATGGCAAAAAGAGGAGCCAGCACGATTATCTACACTGATATTCATCGAGATGGCACGCTTTCTGGCCCGAATCTCGCCGCTTTGCGAGAATTAGCCGAATCTGTCGAAATTCCCGTAATCGCCTCTGGGGGCATTAGTTCCCTGACGGACCTACTGAGTTTATTGTCTTTGGAACCTTTGGGAGTAACGGGAGTAATCGTGGGCCGCGCCCTTTATACCGGTGCAGTTAACCTCTCGGAAGCGATTAGCGCGATCGGATCGGGCCGTTGGCAGGATCTACCCCCGAATTTTTTCGTTTAACGGACTTGTTTGAGAGTATCCACCTGTTTATTGAACATATCGGTAAATAGTCCCAAAACAGTGCGATTTTCATTGACTTTGATGTTAACGCTCACGGACATCCCCGATTGCAGCGGTAGAGTGGATTGATTTTTCAAAACTAACTCTTGACTGTTCAAGCGTACCCGGACGGGGAACCGATAAAAACGGTGATTTTCGTCGGGAGGTAAAGCATCGGAACCGATCGAGATTACTTCTCCCTTAATATCACCGTATTCACTGTAGGAAAAGGAATCAATGCGAATATCGGCCTTTTGTCCCACGCGCACAAAACCGATGTCTTGGTTAGTCACGTCCACCTCTGCCACTAAACAACCTTTAGCGGCATCTTTGACCTCAGTCGGACAGCCATCGGGAACAATTTTTAATAATGCTTCCGCTTGACTCGGTTGGGGAACAAACCCGGGCCGCGCCTTGAGATCGAAGACCACACCACCGATGGGGGCAGTAATTTTTTGATATTTAATCGTCTGTTGTGCTTGACTAATTTGACTGTCTAGTTCGGCAATGCGCTTGTTGTTATCAATAATAATGCGACTGATCTGACTATCGATTTCAGCGATCCGTTTTTGATTGTCCGCCATTTTATCGCGCACATCTTTTTCCGTGATTACCGTGGTGTTAATCAGCTTTTCTTGTGCTTGGGAAATCAACAGGGAATAACGCTTTTCCTCCTGTTCCAAACGGGAAATTTCGGCGATGCGGGTTTGTACTTCTTTCTCTTGTTTTTCTCGATCGATTTTGCCGTTAGCCTCTTGCTGCTGTAATTCATTCTGGCGATCAGTTACAGATTGTTTTTGTTTATTAATCTGATAACGGGCGATCGCTCCTTCATCCCCCAAGGGTTCAATATCCTTAAGAATATTACGCTCGATATCCAAGCTTTCTTGGCCCTGTTTCATCGAATTGGTATTACGAGTCTTAATTTCTTCTAAGACGAAGCGATCATTGATTAATTGCGAGCGGGCATCGGCCAACTGTACCCTGGTTTGGGCTAATTGTTTTTCTAATTGTTCCATTTCCAATCTAGCGGCCGCTTGTCGAGAATTGGCCTCCCGTCGGGCAACCTCTAAACGGGCTAATTGATCTCCTTCTAAAGCAGAGCTAGAGGCACCTTCATTGACCTGTGCTTGATAAAGTTGATTTTCTGCCACCAAAGCAGCACGATTACGGGCTAAATCGGCGATTTCACTCGGTAACTTTAATTGAGTGATCGAACTTTCCACTTGTGCCGGTGTCAGATCCTGCGCCATTAAGAGACGATAGAATTGATTTTCCTTCTCAGCAGTGGTGCGAATTTTTTTCAAAGATTCTAACTGCACTTGCGAGGCACTGGAATCCATTAAAACCAGTACATCACCTTTGTTAACTCGATCGCCGTCTTTAACTTTCACGAACTGTACTACCCCATTCACCGGTGCTTGTACTTCTTGCACTTTCCCCTGGGGTTTAAGTTGTCCTTGGGCGCCCACCACCTGCTCGATTTTGGCGAGCGCTGACCAAATTAAAGCGGCAGTGGTGACACTCATTAATGTCCAGATAATCGTCCGCGACCAAATGGGTGATTGTTTCAGGATCACCGATTGTTCCGGTGGGCTAAAAGTGGGTAAAGAAGGGCTAATACTTTTATTTTTCGTGGTAGTGGCCACGTTTTTACCCGCTTGGGTCAGTTCATCGCTTTTACCGTTGCCATTGCCATTGCCGTTGCCGTTGTGGCCGTTGTTAGAATTACCGTTCATGAAGATTCTCCTATATTTAGGGTTTGCTGAAAAAGTTTTTCGTGGGTGTAGGGTGTGGGGTGTAGGGTGTGGGGTGTGGGGTGTGGGGTGTGGGGTGTGGGGTGTGGGGTGTGGGGAGAATAAATAAAACTAATCTTCTGACTCCTGACTCCTGATTACTGACTCCTGACTCCTGACTCCTGATAACTGACTCCTGACTCCTGACTCCTGACTCCTGACTCCTGATAACTGATAACTGATAACTGATAACTGATAACTGATAACTGACGACCGACTGACTAGATTTGCGAATCCTGTTGTTTATAGAGAGTATAGTAAAGGCCTTTTTTGGCCATTAATTCCTCGTGGGTGCCTTCCTCCGCTACTGTCCCTTTATCCATCATGACAATAATATCGGCGGATTTGATCGAAGCTAAACGATGGGTAATAAAGAAGACCGTATGATCCTTGAAAGCTTCTTTGAGATTGAGGCACACTTGCCGTTCGGTGTTATAGTCGAGGGCGCTGGTGGCCTCATCAAGAATGAGAATTTGCGGTCTTTGCAGGACGGAACGAGCGATCGCAACCCGTTGTCGTTGTCCCCCCGATAGGGATGCCCCCCGTTCACCGACGCGGGTATTATAGCCATTGGGTAGGGTCATAATAAATTCGTGGGCTGCAGCTGCTCTCGCTGCCGAGACAATTTCCTCCACAGTCGCATCGGGGTTAGTCAGGGCGATATTTTCCTGTACCGTACCGTCAAATAATAGGGTTTCTTGGGGAACCATGCCGATTTGACGACGCAGGGAATAGAGTTCCACTTTGTTGATATCATAGCCATCGATGAGAATCCGTCCCGATTCTGGTTCATAGAGACGGGCTAATAGTTTAGTGATGGTACTTTTCCCGGCGCCACTTTCTCCCACCAAAGCGACAAAAGTACCGGCGGGGAATTCTAAGTTGACGTTGTATAGTTGCAGGGCGCCGTGGGGATTGAAGCGGAAAGCGAGGTTTTCGTAGGTGACAGTGCCTTTAATTAAGGGCATGGGGATGTTTTGGCGATCAAGTTCCGCTTCTTGGGGAGTATCGACGATATCGGCCAATCTTTCTAGGGATAAGCCAGTTTCTTGGAAGTTTTGCCAGAGTTGGGTCAAACGCAGAATCGGCGAGGTAACGTAGGAAGAGATAATCCGGAAGGCAATTAATTGACCAAGAGTGAGTTGTCCGTCTAAAACTAAGGCTGCTCCCACCCACAGCACTAATAAACCCGATAATTGGTTAAAGAAGTGACTAAAGGAACCGGCCAAAGTTGAGGTCATGACCGTTTGAAAACCTTCGGCCACATAGCGCGCATAACGTTCTTGCCACTGCCAACGGGAACGCAATTCGATATTCTGTGCTTTTACTGTTTGGATTCCCGTCATCACCTCCACTAGATAGGATTGGGTTTCGGCGTTTCGTTCCGCTTTTGCTCGCAGTTGTCGCCGCACGATTGGTGCGAAAATAGCTGTGGAGAGAACTAAAATCGGCACGACTCCCAGGGCCCAAACGGTTAGAATCGGACTATAGATCAACATAACCACGATGTAGATAACCGAGAAAATGGCATCTAACACCACCGTTAGGGCTGTACCTGTTAAAAATTGCCGAATATTCTCTAATTCGTTGATTCTTGTCGAAATTTCCCCCACAGGCCGCCGTTCAAAGTATTTCAGGGGTAAGCGCAGCAGGTGATCGATAATTTCTGAACCGAGGGTCATGTCGATGCGGTTAGTGGTATCGACAAAAAGAGATGTTCTCAAAAAGGTTAAAATCCCCTCAAAAACGGCAATTACTAAGAGGAAAACCCCGAGGGTGTTCAGAGTTTCCGGGCTATTCTGCACGATCACTTTATCGATGATCACCTGAATCATCAAGGGATTGGCCAGGGCAAATAACTGCACGAAGAAAGAAGCGATAAAAACTTCTATTAAGACTCGTTTATGTTTCTTGACAGAAGGCCAAAACCATGATAAGCCAAAACGCTGTTGCTGGGTGTGTTTGGTGGGTTTGAGCAGAATTACTTCCCCTTTTTCGTCCCAAGATTCCAGAAATTCGCTGGTTTTGCGTTTAATTATCCCCCGTTCGGGAACGGCGATCGTGGTTTCCCGTTGATTGATTTCGTAGAGGATAACGATGCTGTCTTGCCAGCGAATTAGGGCAGGAGGGTTGATATTGGGCAAGGAAGAAGCATTTAGGGGTACTAATTGGCTATGGAGTCCCACTACCTCGGCCACAGCCCCACACAGGGGCAGGGAAAGGCTGCCAGTTCTTTGCAGTTGATCCCCTAGAATGCGTTGGATCACGTCCTTGCGAAAGGGGATATTAAAATATTTGCAGAGCATCTGAAAACAGGCACTCACCGCCTCTAGTTCCGTTTTTCCCCTGAAAAAAGGATATGACTTGCGGTTTTTCTGGACAGTTTTTTCAAGGTCGATATCGCTGGTGATGTCGCTGATTCTTCCTTGGGGGATATCTAATACCTGGGTGGGTTTATTTCCCTTAATGACTTGGGTTTCCCAGATATCATCCGTTTCTGTTTCCGCAGCCGCTTCGGTTGCAACTGTCAAGAATTCGTCTAACTGGTCGGAGGAAAGACCTAATAAGCGCGTGCTAGTCGGATTATTCTGGGTGATAACTGTGCCGGTAGGATAATTATCAGTATTTTCGCTGACTAACCAGAGATAATCATCGTTAATCTGGTCGTAGGACACACAAGCTTTGTTTAAAAGAGCCTGAGCAATTTCTTTCAGGTCCCCCCCACCCCAGGCCTGTTGATTAAGATAGGAGCCTAGGAGAGCATAAACTTCAGCGATCGAGGTTTCTTTAAAGAAATGTTCCTTAAATTCGGGGTAATTATTGATTAAAGACCAAAAATCCTCTTGTTTTAAGGTTAAACAGATAGTGACTTCCGAAGAAGCGATCACCGTTTCACAGGGGCTACCGCGCAGGAGACTGATCCACCCGAATAAATCCCCCGGCTGCAATTTAGCCAAAGTAACCGGCAACGGATTGTCAACCCTAGCATCGTAACCCAAAAGTCTGGCCTCTCCCTCGTAGAGAAGGACGAGGTGGGAGGGTAAGCGGTCGCACTTGAGGATCGCATTGCCCATCTCATAGCGAAAGGGTTGTAATTTCTGGCCCAGAGAACGTCTAACCTCGACGGGCAGGCGATCAAAGGGCTGTACGGTCTCCAGAAAGGCGGTAAAATCTAAAGTGGTATAACTCATTGGCTAGGCGAAAATTGACTAAGTTGGCAAATAATTAAGCGAAAAGACTAGGTTTACCCAGTGTTGCAAGGAAATGCTATATAATCGATCCCTGCTCGCTATTGACTGGGTTTGATTCGGAGATAAATTTCACTGTTTGCATTTGAGCCGTTAACCATTGTTGGAATAAATCATTGCGTAAGCGTTGACGGGTGGGAGGATCCAGTTCACAGGATAAATATTTTTCCAGTCGGACAATCACGACCCATTCTCCCACTTGCGTCGGTGGCCACAGTTGCCCCGGTTTACAGGCTTTGAGAATTTGCCCAATCTGGGGATGGGGAGTGCTCAGTTCCACAGGTCCGATTAGTCCTCCGGTTTCCGCTTCTGCTCCCTGGGAGTATTTTTTAGCTAGTTCAGCGAAGGTATTTTCTCGATCCTGTATCCGGAAAAATAGTTCCTGGGCAATGCCGATATTTTTTGTCCGAATCAGGGAATAAACCACCTTATCCAATTGATTTTTGACTTGCAAGAAGTAGGATTCTACTTTGTTATCCCAAGTCTCCTGTTTAAATTTTTCCAATTTAATGTCCCGCAGAATTAGATATTCTAGTTGTTCGGAATCCATCCCGTTTTGTCGTAACCAAGATTTCATTTGTTCATCGTTGGCAATTTGATTATTTTGATAGAAACGGGAATAGGCGGCGTTTCTTTCTTCGGGATTGCAGGTGATATTGGCGATCGCTTGCTCGATAATTACTTCCCGGATTAACTGGGGTAACATACCATATTTTGCCAAAAGAGGCAATACCTCTGACTCGCTAATTTTTTGGTCGCCGATTTCAATAATTGAACTCATAATAAATACATTTTCCTCACAGAAATGTTTAAAACTATCAACTCTAGGAGCTTCTAAATTTTATTGAGGTGATTATACGCCAAAACAGCAATTTTAAGGTATCCCTCCCTATTCTAATTTGAGTTTTCCCCTTTGAAAGCCGAAAATTACAGAAATTAAACAAACAAGTCGGTCATCTTGGCGGGTGTGGGGTGTGGGGTGTGGGAAGTGGGGTGTGGGGTGTAGGGTGTGGTGCGATTCGTTGGCTAGAAACTAGACAGTAAGACGTTTAGAGGATTAGCCGCTTGGTAAATGTAGTACCTTGATAACTTGATAACCCTACAGGTGCGGGTTAGTAATAACC
>NZ_SFBV01000223.1:0-3844 GCF_007095585.1 Microcystis sp. M_OC_Ca_00000000_C217Col | reverse complement strand
TTGTCAACCAATCTTACACAGCCCAAAGTGCGCCGCAATAGCGACTCTTGTTCGGGTGTGGGGTAAAATCGGTAGCGATAGCTTTTCCATGTCTCACATTTTAGCATATATTTCGTAAATGTGATAATATTTAACAGTAAAGCCGTCGTAGAACGACGGGGTTTCAGACCCAAAATTTTCGATGATTTCTAGGGTTTGGCCAGGGAATTGGGTGAGAAGTCAGTCCCGATGAAAAAATTTTCACCCCCACAGATGAAAGAGGTTTCCTTCCTACACCCCACACCCCACATCCTCTTTCAAGTCAGGAGATAGTATTGAGCTTTTTAGCCGTCAGCCATCAGCTTTTTCTCCCTGCTCCCCGCACCCTTCTGCCAAGTCTGGCGCTCTAGGCTGTCATTTTCTTCCCTAGCCACCCGGATTAAGAGGGCTGCTAAAAAGAGACTGGCTAAACTGGAACTGCCGCCATAACTAAAGAGGGGGAAAGGTAAGCCGGTAGTGGGTAAAGAACCAGTGGCCACACCGATATTTAACAGGGATTGACCGATCAAAATTACCATCGCCCCGATCGCCACTAATTTTTTGATGCGATGACGACATTTAACCGCCACGATCAGGGCGAGAGTGGCGTAGAGAAATAGCATGATTAACAGTAAAATACCGCCAATAAAACCAAATTCCTCACCAAAGACAGCGAAAATAAAATCCGTATCCGGGAAGGGTAGATAAAATAATTTTTGTTGGGATAAACCGTAACCGCTGCCGGTGGTTCCGCCAGAACCGATCGCCAGTAAACTCTGCACCAATTGATAACCATCACCCCGGGGATCCTGCCAGGGGTCTAAGAAAGATAAAATCCGTTTTCTCTGGTATTCGCGGAAAGTAACACTAACCACGGCCATAGTTACACCCAGTAAAGCGCTGCTGGTCATGTAGGATAAAGGCAGACCAGAGGCAAGAGCGATCAGCCAGAGAGTTATACCACACAGAGCAGTGGTACTCAAGTTAGGTTGTAAGAGGATGCCCGCTAGAATTAGCCCGAAAATAGCGATCCAAGTTAACCGTTGATTGACATTTAAACGCGGCCAACCACCGAAAACCGCCGCCCCTTGCAGGACGAGAAACGGTTTCATAAATTCCGACGGTTGCAAGAGAATCGGCCCGATTTTAATCCAACGGGTGGCTCCGTTGATATTCGCTCCCAAACCAGGGATGAGAGTGATCAAAATTAATCCTAAAACTAATAAAATCATCCAGGGTGCGATTTTGAGCAGATTCTCGATCGGCAATCGCACCAGGAAATTAAAGCCAATTAAGCCAATCCAAAGCCAGATTAATTGGCGGATAAAATAGTATAGTCCGTTATCAAAGCGACTGTCAGCCAGAGCGTAGGAAGCCGAAAAAAGCACGACTAACCCCACTAACAGCCACAAGAAAGTCATCGAGCGCAATAATCGCGCTTCGGCTGACCAGTTTTTCACATCGGGGTCAAAAATAGGAATAATGTATTGCCACACGGAGATTTTCGAGAAGAAGTATCTTGTACAGATTAACCGAAAAGACTAGGCTCGATCGCAGTTTGTTCCACTATCCGACGGCGACATGACCGATTAAACCCGCGTTTTCACCGTGCCATTCTAGGGTATCACCGATCGCCTGACCGTCATGATAGGCAGCCAAGAGAATTTCCGCCGTTTTCCCCCAAACAATATTACCCTGACGATCAAGGGAAATCATGCCCAGATCCCGACCATTAGTTTGGGATTCGTGCATCGATTTCTCCACGGCAGCGGCGAGGGAAAAACCATCGCTGACGCGAATGACCACCTTAGCGGCTAAACACTCATCAATAATATCTTCCCCGACTCCCGTGCAACTTACGCCCGCCCATGGATTCGCATAATTGCCGGCCGGCATGGCACTGTCACTAACGCGACCGATTCTTTCTAGTCCCTTACCTCCGGTAGAAGTTCCGGCGGCGATGTCTCCTTGCTGGTCGAGAGCCACCACCCCGATAGTTCCCCGTTGCGCTGAGGAGTCGGCGAATAAACGGGCCATTTTGCGATTAAAATTCGTCTTTCTTTCCTCCATCCATTCTTGAATCCGATAATCGGTGAGGGGATCATAGAGGGGAATTTGTAATTCTCTGGCCAAATCGGCAGCTCCAATTTCCGAGAGAATGCGATCCTCTTGACTTTGGAGAAATTGAGCGAGGCTAATGGGATTCTGTACCCGCGAGACGTTAATGACACCGCTTAAACGCTGGTGACGACCATCCATCAAGGCTGCGCTCATTCGCACCTGACCGTCCGATTGCACCACCGAACCAGTCCCGGCATTAAATCGCGGTTCATCCTCCAGTAACATACATCCTTTTGTCACCGCCTCCACAGCACTCGCACCATTGTCAAGGAGGTTGTAAATATTCTTAACAATCCCCCGGAGAGAATCGCGTACTGATTCTAAACCACCTTTGTCCTCTAGGGAACTCGCTCCCCCATGAATAATTAACTTCGGATTTACTCTGGTCATTATTGTTCTAACATCATATTACCGCTCGGATCTAAACTATCACGTTATCGCTACTCCGCTTCTCCAGTGTCGTCTTAACCAGTAAGTAGGGTTTGCGGCAAAAAGTTTTTCCTGGGGACAGGGTGCGGGGTGCGGGGTGTGGGGTGTGGGGTGTGGGGTTTTACCCATTTTCAGGGGGTCAATTACCTAATTTTCAGGGAAAAAGTCCCGGAATTTTGCCCCGATCACTCCCATATCCGGTACTTTTTGATTGACAAAAAATCTAAAAGTGTTACCCAACAAGGTTTTCAGATTTATTCAGCCAACCCTAATTACTCACCGTTCGCTCCTTTCTGGAAGCGAGAATTTGCTCAATTGTCTCAAATACAGTCTAGCCAACACATTGACCGTTCTCACCGAAATTTATCAGTACATAAAGACTATTTTGAGGTTAACGAATTGATTGGGGATTTGAGTGGGTAAGTGCCAATCAACCCCCTCAAAGCCTAATTATCAACGAGCCTTGAAAAGAGGGCGAACGAGGGGACTTGAACCCCCGAGTGGTGGAACCACAATCCACTGCCTTAACCACTTGGCTACGCTCGCCGTACACCTTTTCAAGTATAGCACAAGACGAATGGTTGACAAGAGGTTTTTTATCCTAATTCAGGCTATGGTTAGGGTAAGTGAGTGATGATTTGAGAGCTTATGAAATTGGCGCGGTTAGGGGGAATAGTGTTAGGAGTGGTTTTAGGGGGAATTGCGGGGATATTGCTGACAACTAACCCTAATCGTCAAGATTACGAACAATACGCTTCCCAGAGGTTAACTAGCTATCTTAAGGATAATGTCTGCGCTCGGGCGCAAGCTTCCCTCGAGGTGCAAGCTCTCTTACGGGGTTACTGTAAAATGTTGGTGGATACGGGTCATCCTTTTTTACAAGAAGCGATCGCCACTCACACCACTAGAAAGAATTTTGTCATTTTCAGCGTTTATCAAACGGAATTATGGTTCCCTCCCCCTTTACCTAGTTATCACTTCAGCACCGTCGGTTTTTTGAACAAATTATACATCTACGAAGCTTTAGAACTGTAGTCAGGCAATTGAAATTTTCCGAGAGTAAATCCTGATGGTAGTGATTTTATTGTAGTGGTGATAGCTGAAACTTTTGCTAATTGGGCATTGTAGCCGACATTCCGCACATCTTCATATACTTTTATCCCACATTCCGCACCCTCAACTGTCACATAAGCTGTCCCCCTCCAGAGACTTGAGTAAAAATACTTATCTGGTGAAGGTTTTCTCGGTGGCCGTTAGGGGGATATTGAGACCCCTA
>NZ_SFBV01000222.1:0-3426 GCF_007095585.1 Microcystis sp. M_OC_Ca_00000000_C217Col | reverse complement strand
AAATAGTTTAGTTCCTGGACTTAAACCTAACTCTCTCATTTCTTGATAAATTCCTTCTTTTGTCTTCACATTTGTACTTTGTTTTTGTCTTAAGCAAAAGTACAAACTCTGCTTCTGAAGCCACTTTCCAAGACTGACCGAGCAAAATTCTCTATCTCCTAACACCACTATTTTATGACCTGATAGCACCGTCAATATTTTCCCCAATACTCGCTGCTGTTCTTCGAGGTTACTACTTCCTTTTTTATCTAATATCTCCCAATAGATTGGGATGGCTCTCTTGTCATAAATTAGACTCACCATCAAGATATTTATTGCT
Organism: Microcystis sp. M_OC_Ca_00000000_C217Col; assembly: GCF_007095585.1. Classification (NCBI taxonomy): domain Bacteria; kingdom Bacillati; phylum Cyanobacteriota; class Cyanophyceae; order Chroococcales; family Microcystaceae; genus Microcystis; species Microcystis sp. M_OC_Ca_00000000_C217Col. The sequence continues at coordinate 3,107 of NZ_SFBV01000222.1, read as the reverse complement.
CCCCAACTCGTCCGGTCTATGGCAATATATACTAATCCTTTTATTGTGAATCTCTCCTGCTGTTTTAACATCTCTTTTAGGCAGACAAACCAGATTTTTTCAATATTCAGAATTTCCAGCTTTAAAAATCTTTTTAGTTTTTTTCTCCGACTCTCAAACAGGATTGGTATTGGTAGTGCTTCTGCTAATATCTCTAACTTTGCTTGCTTTAGTATTTGCCAGGTTCCAACTATCATTAACAACAGTAGATATCTGGCTCGCCCCAGTTCATTCTCTAAGACTTTCTGGTATAGTTCACTTATCATTTTCGTTATCTAGGCTATATTTACTATATATGACTTATCTTTTTTTTGAATCTGTATCTGTATTCCATGCTACATAAGCTTTTCAGCTTGCTTGTCCCCCTGTCAGGTCAAAAATACCTGTAAGTACCTAAGCAAAATTAATTACACCTATCTAACCACCTCTTGCCTCTTGCCTCTTGCCTCTTGCCTATCTTCACTAGGAAATTAATTTTGCACGACTACTTAATGCGAGTGTTGAGACGAAAGGATTTTGTTTCTACAAGTGCACCAATAGAATTAAACGTCATCTAGCGACGGATAGTCTTGGTTTTCCCTTTTTCGCTCATTGTACTCCCGCCAACCTATCTGATGACCAAGGATTGATTGAGTTGTTAACTCGAGGTATTGACTATTTCAAGTTAAAACCGTCGGAACTGCCTAAGACGACTATTCTTCTAGATAATGGTTATCATCCTGACAAAATAGAGAAAGAGTTGGTTAAGGTCTATCCAGAGATAATGACTAAAATTCAGTTTGAACTGTCTCCAAAACCGTCAAAAACCGAAAAAGCGGAGAAGGGTTGATCAGGATTCGTACCTGTAAAAACTCGATGGGTGATTGAAAGAAGTAATTCTTGGATGGAACGCTGCAAATCTTTAGTCAAAAATTTTGAGCGCACTTTAGAACACTCCACTACCAAAATTCATCTCTGTTTTCTTCGACTTCTACTACGACGATTAGCTGTATCCTAAGATACCAAATGGATTCTATAAAACAGCAATTCGACACATTTCGACACGCTCAATGTAAAGGCTCAGTGACACGAAGCACAGCTAAAAATAAGCGACCCTGTTGCAACTTTTGCCCCTCTATTTTAACCTAAACATTGGGAATCTTCGCTAACATTCCCCAACTCAACCCACCAGAGCGGCATCGCACTTTAACCCAGAGCCTCCATCAATGTGCATGGTGCGTTCCCCCAAAATCGATCGGTGGAGCAGTAAGAGCCACATTAGGGAACGCACCCTACAGCGATAGCGATCTGATCCCACCAGAGCGGCATCGCACTTTAACCCACAGTTTCAATAAATGTGCATGGTGCGTTCCCCAAAAATCGATCAGTGGAGCAGTAGGACTTGCATTAGGGAACGCACCCTACAAGATCGGCGATCGCTACTGTAGTGTGATCGCACTTTTTTATACGCCGATGTCGCGAAGGTACTTTAACGCAAGTTTTGGGTCGGCAAAGGTTTGACATTTGAATCGGTCTGTAAGCCCCAGATGTTTTTCGTGAATGAGGTGACATAGTGGCCTCTCCGTTAGGAATGTGTCGCAGTAGGGAAGAGCCATTGCCACATGTCGAAGATCGGCGAGATCGTTGGGTTTGTATTTCTGGTTTTTGCGCCATCGTAATGCGGCATGAAGGGTGACGTACGTACGCAGGGTTGGTAGTTCGTCATCAAGTTTGTTTAGGCGGAACGCCTGATACACGAAATTCGCAGCCATTTTGCCCACGGCGGGATCGGGTTTCGCATTGGGGTCGGCTTTGTCACCGAATTCCGTCAAATACATCCGATGAATTATCCGAGCAAGAGAATCACGCGACAAATCAAGGAAACCGGCCAATTCGATCATGAAGAGTTGCTCGAACGAATTGAAATCGTCGTTGTGAGCAAATTTGCCGACGTTCATTTTGTTGACGGAGTTTTGATCAACCTTCCAGTTAGGACAACAACCAAGATGCTCGAAAATATCTGAGAAAGTTGCCACCCACATCTGATCGAAGAACGCTTTTTCAATCGCGTCCGATTGCTCCTTGGTGAACGCGTCATTTCGAGGTGATACGTATCCGAGTACATAGCCACACCTTGTCCACATTAATTGATCGAGGTCGCAAACGGCAGCGTCACCCTTCGTTTTCTGAACCATGAAATGCCAGAGTTCGGCATCTAGACGAGAAAAGAACTCGGTCTGGCAAACGGCTCCAGACAATTCGTCCATCAATTTAATCGTTGACGCGAGTGTAACCGGATCGTTTTGAACGAAAACCTCCGAAAAACTGTCCTGCGATACAGGACAGATGGCTCGTTCAGATTGAACCGCGTTGCGTATTTGATCGAGCAGCGCAATTAGTGATTCATCAGTTCGCCGGCCGAGGACGACATCACGAAATAGAAGCCAGTATCGTGTGTCCAGATAGATTTTGTGCCGATCAGTAATCGACACCGCCAGTTCAAGATGTCGCGCACGAACATACTTGGCAAGTGTGATGTCTGGCTGCTTTAAGTGCTGGTGAAGTGTATCAATGTTTTCCACGCGATCCTTCCAGCGTTTGCAAATGTTCCTTCAGTATGACAAGCAGCAGCCTGTTCTGGTTCAGGCGCATAACGTTTGAGATCAGGCTGCAGCCCGTCAGGTCCGTCGCGCCTGCATTGAATTGTTAGGCGCACTTGCATGCCCAACCAGAACTTCGTGGTGTGATGACAAACTAAGCACACCGATCTTAACCAAGCCCCGTAGCACACCAACCCTAGTGTGGCTTTCCATCAGGTGTAGCCTTTCGGAAACCGCTGGCGGAAGAAGTCGATCCTTGTACAGCAACATTTTTGAAGATTATCAACTACTAATAAATAATTAACTGAAAGTCCCTCCCATTATTGTTTCTATCGTTTGTTTTCGGATTTATGCAAGAGGTCTATTATACCTGACAGGGGGACAAGCCAGCTGAAAAGCTTATGTAGCATGGAATACAGACACAGACTCCCAAAAAAGATAAGTCATATTTACCATATATGACCTAAATAACGAAAATGATAAGTGAAC
>NZ_SFBV01000221.1:0-27416 GCF_007095585.1 Microcystis sp. M_OC_Ca_00000000_C217Col | reverse complement strand
TTGTCCATCCAATAACGAACACAAGAGTTACGCACAAACTGAGAAGTTCTGATAGCTTCATCAAGCTTCTGATATTGCTCTAGTGTCCCGTTTTTTAGCTTCGCTTCTACGACTAGCATTTAACAATCATCGACCATTGGATAGTTTAATTATAACACAGTTTACCCATAGATGGTAGTATTAAATCGATGCTCTGCGGTTTATTTTCTGGTCGGATTTCATCCCCCGCAAAGGTTGATGTCTTGTCGAAAAATTTAGCGGGGGCATTCATCCGACATTTTAGGTAAATAGGTGGAAACGGGAATTAGCTAGGAAAACCCTTAGGCCAGAGAAGCGGTAATCCAAAATAAACCATCGACTAAAATTGTACTCAATACGGCTCCGCTAAATGCCCACCAATGGCATACCCGTTTTTGCAAAGGATAGATACCGATCGCTAGGAGCAGGTTGAGCAGTACGATCGCCCAACTGATGCCCCAGGGGGTCTGAATTTGGGCCAAAGCGTTATGAAATATCGGCGATACTAGGTTGGCATCTAGTTCCACGGTCATTAATTGTCGCCAGTAGGGAATTAGTCCCGTTAGATAGAAATATAAGTCGGTGATGGCGGTTCCTAACAAAGAACCCAGATAGAAAAGATTGCCCACTTTGCCGCGACCTTTGCATAATCCCCAGAGAACAAAGGGCAGCCCGATCGCTTCCATGGGAATATGGAGCAAGGGTTCCCAACGCCACCAACCCCAGTACAGAGAACCGGCTAACCAACTCCAACTAAAGCCCAAAAGTAAATCTCCCCAAAGACTGATTTTTGCTTGTTTGAGCAGCCAAATCCCTAACCCCACCCAGAAAACGGTTAAACCTAGGCTAATTTCGGGATAGTAGCGCACTAGGGGCGCTTGTATGAACACGGGGACTGATACCAGAAATGCTGCTGTCCAAAAGACGGATTGACATTTTTCCCAGTTAGGGACTAGGGGTTTCAGGCGATTGGGATTGCTGGGGACTAGGGTAGAGTTGAGCAAAGGATTTCAGAATTGTTACAAAACTTTACTTATATTAAGATACATCATTCTCTCTCTACTATATCCCCCCTAGGGGGATTTGGGGAAATTAAAAAATTGTTTTTGGCAATGCCCTATCCTGTTAGAATCGAAACGACAGCAGCGATCGAGGAGTGCAAAAAATATGGCAGCGGGCGATGAAGAAAATCCGAGAATGCCCCTAGATAAAGTTATTTTTGTCATTGCTTGCGTCTATCTAGGTTGGGTGGTGGCATGGCTAATCAGTCAAAAAAATGCCCCTGTCTCTCAAAATGGCACGATTTCCCCAGAAGATCAAAAGTTTATCGCCTATCTGCAATCATCTCTGACTATTATCGATCGCCAAGGTGCAACTTCATCCCCCGATCCTGATCCTTCTCCTAAAAATAACCCTTCTCCGGTAGCCACGGTTCCACCACCACCCCCCGCTAATTTACCGGTTAATAATACTCCCCAGATCATAGAAAGAATTTACGTTCCCGTTTATCCCCAAACCCCTGAAACGGCTGCCAAAATTGCCCCGGTTACACCCGCAAATCCCGACATTTCCGCGCCACCATTACCGGCTGCCCCCCAAGTGCATCGGCCGACAGCAGCGGTTATTCCCACTAATAATCAGGTGAAAAATACCCTGGTGGGGGTGATGGATTTAGGCGATCGATCTTCAGCTTTATTTGATAATAAGGGGATAACGACGCGTATTTCTCCGGGGGAATTTATCAACGGTTGGACTTTAGTGGAAGTTGGTAGTCAACAGGTTATTTTGTCTCGCAACGGACAAACGAAAGTCTTAGAAGTGGGACAATCTTTTTAGGGTGAACTACCGGCTGGGCGAGATTGTCGGGGCTTCTGAACTCACGGGGGAATGCCTGAAGATAGACTTACGCCCACCTTGCGGATTTGGTATGACAGAGACAATTAGAACAGGTTTGAGAACTAGGAAAAAATCTATCAATCTCCATCAATAAAACACCTTATTGACAAACATTTTGTTAACGAAGAAAATAAACTGTAGCGATAATAATACTCAGAATTACTACAGTCCAGCGCAGATAACTAGGAGAGATAATTCTGGCTAGTTTTCCCCCCAATAAACCCCCAATTAAAGAGCCAATTGCTACCACTATCGCCGCCGACCAATCTACCTGATTAGAAAAGAGAAAAAACCAAGATGCCGCTACATTAACCACCAAAGAAAGCAACTGTTTTAAAGCATTTAATCTCGTGAGATTATCCTTGATAAATAAGCCCAAAATTGCTAACTCAATCACCCCTAAACCCGCCCCAAAATAACCACCATAAATTGAAGCGAGAGCGATGGGTAAAACCGCCAAAATTTCTGGGATATGACCATTTTCGTCCCCCTGTCGCCGCTGTAGCCAAGAGCGTAAAGTATCTTGAAAAGCCAATAAAGCCGCCGCTAAAAGAATCAGAAAAGGAATCAGGCGGTCAAACACTTGATCGCTGCTATTTAACAGCAAAATACCACCGATAATGCCGCCAATAACTGCCGATGGTAGTAATAACCTAATCCGTTTTTGTTGCCCGTGCAGGTCTTTTTTTTGGGCGAGAGTTGCCCCCAGATAACCGGGGCATAAAGCGACGGTATTAGTCACATTTGCCATCACTGGTGGGATACCCACCGCCATCAGCGTCGGAAAAGTAATCAGACTACCGCCACCGGCAAGAGCATTAATTAAGCCGGCAGCCACGGCAGCGATTGCTAGGAAGCCATACTGAATAGGCGTGAGCATTTAGGCGTTAGGGATAGTAATTAGGGCTAAATCAATTTTTTCCTCGTCAACTTGCTTAATTTCGGCTTTAATTCCTGGTCCAAAATATCTTTCGATTTTTTCCTGTTTTGCCAGCCACTTTTCTAGGGGTAAAAGGGGCGATTCAAATTCTAGGGTGAGACAATAGGCGGAATCAACAGCAGTTTCACGAATTGCCACTAAAGTCGGTCTTTCCTCGTCCGTGGGGCTTAATCCCAGCTTTTCTAGGGCTTCATCCAGATGCACTTCCTGTCCGTAGCGATAGCGGGTGACATCGTTGCGAAGTTTGGTTTGGGTGACAGTGGCCTGTTGTTGGCGCAATTGCAAGATTTCGGGGCTAGTGGGTTGACTGAAGGGTATAGGTTTGATTTCTGAAGCTTTTAGGGCTAAACCTCCCAATAATAACGGTAATCCGTAGAAAAACCCCGCTAAATTTACCGTGGCGTTACCTTGGGCATAACCGATGATCCCGATAACCGTTAAAATACTGCCTAAAATTAAGCCAAAGTATGATAGTCTAATTTTTCTGAGCATGAAATAATTTTTTTCTTGAGTACGCTAATCCTTTAGAGATTATACAACTCAAGAGAATCTTTTTTGCAGGGGGGCAGTGGGGAGATTTTTCCGTTATCAGTCATCAGTCATCAGTCATCAGTCATCAGTGAAAAGAAAACAACGAACTTGACACTTAATAAGTAAGTAATCTCAATTAACTGTTAGATAGTGGGACAGGCTTCTGGTTTTTTGTATTTTATCTTTAATTGTAACCAGCTACTTAGTTGATGATAGGTGATGCGTTAGGACGGATTGTTACCTTCAAGTCAAAACAGGAATTTTTGCCGTCTAACGCACCCTACGTTTTACTTAGTTGATGATAGGTGATGCGTTAGGACGGATTGTTACCTTCAAGTCAAAACAGGAATTTTTGCCGTCTAACGCACCCTACGTTTTACTATTGCCTATGTACTCGCAATTTTTCAATTAATTGAGATAATTTCTCGTCAGAAGCGGCAGTAATAAAGTCTAATTTAAACTTTTGTCCCTGACTGAGATATTCTGCATAGCTAGACAGAAGAAAAGGACGAAACTTTTCATTATTAGCAATATAAACTTCAAAAAAAGAGACCAATAAAGCTCCAGTATAATCCTCGATTAGATTTTGATTGGGTAAAGTGATATCGACCACAGACTCTAGGGTTTTTTGCATTCCTGCATCCAATTCCGTAAAATTTACATGAGCTTGTCCCTCCACCATGGCCAGATATTTATCCGGGGTTTTTAACCAAGTAAAAGGAATAGCCTGTTCAAAAATTGGATTAGCTGCCGGGTCATAACTTCCGGAACCCAAGAGGACGGGAATCGAGATTTTACTTAAACCTTTTTCCCCAAAAATACTGCGGTTAACGGGATTAGCTGCAAAAACAGCTGCGACTCGTTCATCGCGAAAATTATAGACCTGTCTAGGCAATTCTAGGGCGCGACATTCCAGTAAAATTGCGATATTAATCCCGGAATAAGGACGGTAACAATCTTTAGCAAGATTATCAAAATCTATTGACGCACCAGCAACAGCTAGAGATGTATAACCTCCAAAGGAATGACCCGCTACTCCCACATTAGTTAGGTTAAGTTTACCTTGAAATTGACTAGCATTTCGTCTGGCTAATTCATCGATGACAAAGCTAATATCTTTGGGTCGATTAATAAACTCATTGCCATCAAAAATATTGCGATAATATCCCCCTAACATTCCTTGCAGGTATTTGATATCACTGCCGGGGTGTTGCGGTGCCGCTACTAAAAACCCGTAGGAGGCTAGATGTTCGATTGCTTGGGCATAATCTTCCGGTCGCGAGGCTAATCCGTGGGAAAAAATAATTACAGGTGTTTTACCGTCTCGGAAAGTTTGCGGGATATAAACATTGACATATAAACTGCGATTGCGACTACTATCGGTTAGGTTCCAAACTTCTTTTTTTACCTGAAAGCTACCGCGCTGACGCAAATCGGGTAAACTGGCATAATTAATCGCTGGTTTAACGGCAGCGGCTTCCTCGGCCGTCCAGAGGTGCATATCTTTAATAAATATTTCCGCCACATAAACCGCATAATCGATGGTTTTAGCTAATCCGAGGATTTCTTCCCCCTGTAACTGGATATTATTGGGGAATTTTTTCAGCACATTTAAAAGGGTTAATCCTCCCGGATCGAAAGCGGCACTAACAATCGCACCCCGCAGAGCATATTTACCATTAATTCCCCCTTCAATGGTGATGCCTTTGCCCAAACGAAAGAGCATATCAGCACCCATCACACTATTAAAAAAACGAGATAGTAAAATGGGATCGATGTCAATCTTTGTTAATAAAGCCTCACGAAACTTCTCTCTTGCTTCGGGAGTTGCTCTGGACAGAAATCTTTTTAAATTAGCGTCGATTTTTCCTTCTTTAGCAAAGGTTTCTAGGGATGCTACCGATACGGAAAAGACGAGGGGAGTATAGACAAATTCAATTTCTTCGGCGGCTTTTAGGGGTAAAGCGGTCATACCCGCGGCGAAAAGACCTAGGAGAAAAGCTCGCAGCCGACGGGTGGGATTATTTCTGGGAAAACGACCTGGTAAACTATGGCTAATCATGCGGTTTTTGGCTAGGGTAAATGACAATAAGTGAACTACTCTCAATGTCGTTGAGAGCTTCCTATTTCACAGGGGATTGCCTCAAGACAGACTTACGCCCAGCTTTTGGTCTGACATCCCCTCTATAGGCAGTATCGCTAGTTCCTAACGACAATATCCGTAAGCTTTCATCTCGAATATTTATTGCCGCATTTATGTCCCGGTCATAAGTTGTCTGACAATGTTCACAAGTCCATATTCTCATATCAAGGGATAAACTACCCACTTGATTTAGACAGACATGACAAGTCTTAGAACTAGGGAAAAACCTATCAACTTCGATATAGGTTTTTCCTTGCCATTCTGCCTTGTATTTAAGCATTGTACAAAACATTACCCAACTACAATCACTAATAGCCTTAGCTAAATTATGATTGCGTACCATGGCTTTAACATTGAGGTTTTCTACAGCAATAACTTGGTTTTCGTTAACTATCTTACGGGATAGCTTGTGGAGAAAATCCTCACGACATCTTGAGATTTTAGAGTGAACTTTAGCTACTTTACGTCTAGCTTTTTGACGGTTGTTACTTCCCTCCTTTTTACGCGATAGCTTTTGTTGTTTCCTTTTTAGATTGCGTTGATGTTTAGCAAAATGTTTAGGATTATCATATTTACTACCATTGCTGGTAATAGCAAAATGATTAAGTCCTAAATCAATTCCTATGGCTTTTCCATCTATCCCCCCGTCTTCGTCACCACCCTGATTAAGGGTAGCTCCCCCCGCCTTCGGCACCCCCCTTATCAAGGGGGGCAGGGGAGATTGTCCATCATCAACTAAAATAGAAGCGTAGTATTTACCGTCTGGGTTTTTTGAGATAGTAACGGTTTTAATTGTTCCTGCAAATTCCCGATGACGAACACAATAAACTAAGCCAACTTTACCCGGTAATTTGAGGTAGTCACCTTCAAATTTGACCTTAGCTGGATAGCTAATTGATTGTTTACCATGTTTAGATTTGAATCTTGGTAATCTAGCTCGTTTCTCAAAGAAATTTTGATAAGCTTGCGATAAGTTCAAAGCAACAACCTGTAAGCACTGGGAATAAGCATCTGTCAACCACTCATATTCTTTTTTGAGACTGGGCAATAGTCCTTGAATATAGTTTCGTGTCAGTCCTTTTCCCGTGGTTTTATAGGTTTCTTGGCATAAATTCAGGGAATAATTCCAAAACCAACGACAACAGCCAAAGCTTTTAGCTAAGGCTATTTCTTGCTCGGTATTAGGCTTAAGTCTGAATTTGTACGCTTTGTACATAAGAGTTATCAAGAAACTATAACTATGATAACATGGTTTTTGAGAATTGTCTATATGTTGGTCAGTATTCTTGAGGGGAACCCTGGGGCGAATTACTTCGCCCCTTGAAAAGCCCCGTCCCATCGCACTAAGCGCGAGGGACGAATGCTGACACTAAGTTAAAAGTGAAAAGTGGCGGCGAGAAAGGGTCCGTTAAAGTTTTCCGTAAAACCGAATGCGTTATCGCCACTACCGTTTTTATACTCGATCCCGTAGAAACGATAGGCGAATTGCAGGGAAATTTGGCGATTCACCCACCAATCGACTCCGAAGAGGAGGTTCCAGCTTAGATCTGTATCGCCGGCCAGCCCGAAACCGGAAGCGTCTCCCCGAATCCATAAAGTGATCGGATCGGACACCTGTACCCCAAATTTCCCGCCGAGGAGCGGTTCAAACCAAGTTCTCCCCTGACTGAAGGTTTGTTGGAAGGTTTGGCTGAAGTTGACGAGGGGACTGGATAGCTGTACGGTAAGCGTTTCCTCGATATCGATGCTGATACTATTGAGACGAAGGCCCGCATAGGGCTGGAACCAAATTAAGGGAAAAGAGCGATTAGAGGGTTTTTCGGGCAGTTCGTGGCTGATCGGAGCGCCGATGTGGTAACTGACGGCGAAATCGTAGATGCCCTGATCGAATTGTAGGTTTGTTTCCGAATCCGCTTCGAGTTGCTGTAATTGGCGATTGTCGGCGAATTCTTGTACCTGTTGCATTGTTTGTTCTAGTTGTTCGAGCGATTCTCGGGCGTTCTGAATTTCTTGTTCGAGTCGTTGCAGGGGTTCGCTATCTTTTAGCTCCCGTAACTCTTGGAGTTTCGCTTGCAGTTGTTGCAGGGGTTCGCTATCTTTTAACTGCTGTAGCTCCTGAACTTTCGCTTGCAGTTGTTGGAGGATTTCGCTATCTTTAGTCTGCCGCAACTCCTCAATCTTCCCTTGCAGTTGTTGCAGGGGTTCCCTATCTTTTAACTGCTGTAGCTCTTGAATCTTCCCTTGCAGTTGTTGCAGGGGTTCGCTATCTTTTAACCCCCGCAATTCTTGAATTTTTTCCTGCCCTCTAGCCAGTGCTTCCTGTATTTGCGAGAGCTTTTCTTGAAAATCCTTCAAATTTCCTAGCCGATCGCTAAAGGCAGGATCGCGGGGTAATTCTGCTATTTTCTTCTCTAAATCCCGGAGATCTCGAATATCGATATTATCCCGAATCTCACCTATATCCACCTCGGGGAGAGTCTGAATTTTTACGACCATTTCTTGTAAAGTATTCTGGCGTTCGGCCAATTGTCCTTGAAGGCTGTCAAGAGCCTGTTTAAATTCGTTTAGGCGCTCGGCTTTTCGCTCGACCTCTTGCCGCACCTCCAGTCGAATTTCTGCGAGGGTCGTCTTTAGTTCCTGCGCCTGCTCGATTTTCGGAACGATCTCTTGCTGGAAACGTTGCCGAGCGTTATCGATCGCCGTTTCCAGTTCCTGTAATTGTTCCTCCCGAAGGGCGACTTCTTGCCGTATCTGATCGCGCAATTCTTGGGCTGCCGCCGGTAATTGGCTTAATTGTTCGGTTTTTAGGGCTATATCCTGTCGTAAGGCTCGAATTTTGTCTCCTGCCTCTTGAAAGCTCCCCTCTTCTTTTAATCCTTGTATCCGATCGACCGACTGGGAGATGCCTTCGAGTCCATTGATCGCTTTTTGAATTCTCTGGTTGGCATCCCGACTCAGCAACCAATTCAAGGAGTTGATAAAATTCGGCTCTCGAACCCTTGTCTTCTGGAGGTTGATCACGTTTCTCAAGCTGGCGTAATAACCGTCGAAAATCAAACCGAAACGACCGTTCCAGGCTTCCACGCGCGCGCTACCCGTCACCCGGAGCGATTGTAATACTTCCCCGAGATCGAGATGATAGTTGACGGTACGTCCCCGGTCCGTTGCGGTTCCGTAGGTATTGATCGGAATGGTCGCGTAGGGCTGAAATTTAATCTGCCAACCTCGATCCTCTTGGCCTTGGGGAGCGGGATTTTCCGGTGCGTTCGGGGTCCGAGCCGGGGTGGGTTCTGTGGGAGGAGAGGCTGGCAAAACGGGCGCTCCTACTCCCGCCAGATCCTTGGCACAGGCACTGTCGGGTAATTCCTCGGTTCGGGTTTCCCCCTCGAATACCAAGGGGGCGACCCTATTGGTCAAGGGGGTAAAACCCTCACAGAAGGAAGGGGCAACGGTCAGGGGAGCGATCGCTTTCCCGTCATCTATCGCTTCGGCGAGAACACTGGGGACAGGAAACGATAAACCGAGCAAAGTCCAGATCAGCAGGCGGCATGGCGAGAATCCCATAATTTTTCACTCCTCACTATTAAAAAAACGCTCTAGCGGTAGCAGCCGACAACAGTTACCGTGTAGGTCTTGCCGAAATGGTTGACACCACCGATAAAAAGATTGACTTGATAGGGTTCATCGTTGGGTTCCGGTGTGGCGGTAATAGTCAGGGGTTTACCCGGGTCGATCCGTACATCTTGTTGGTTAAAAAACTGTCCCGTGGTTTGATCGCTGTACTTGAGGTACATCTGAATATCGAAGGAACCACCCTCATCCGAGGATATAGTGGCCACGAATTTTTGCCAGTTGCGATCGCTCGGAACCGCCCAATCGGTATTCCAGTTATTGCGAGTGATATCGACACCGAACACAGTAGGAACGGTCGGTTGAGAAACGGTCTTGGTTACTTGGTTTCCTTGACCACCGATCAAAGGTATCGGGACGCAGGTTTCTGAGGCACTAAGGGGCAAATTTAAGGCAAGGACAAGCGATAAAGTACCAAGCCAAGTAGGACGAAAAAGCATCAGCAAAACCTCGATAAATTAATCTGGGAGATTTTGATTCTATATGATTGAGTATCTCTGAATATACTATCTTATGTCAAGACATTAACTATTAATAAAAAACAATAAATACATGGATTTAATAAGTGGAATTGATATATCTTCAGATGAAAATAATCAGCTAGGGTTTTTGACCAGAATAAATTGCTAATCATTGCGAATGTGAATATTTTGTTGCGGGAAGGGAATCTCGATACCCTGTTGAGTAAACTTGGCGAGAATAGCACAATTAATATCACTAATTACTCGCTTTTTTCTGTTGACATCATCCAACCAGAACTTTAATTCAAAGTTTAAACTAGAATCACCAAAATTAAGAAAAAATGCTACTGGTTGCGGGTTTTTAAGTATGTGAGGATGTTGATCAGCAATGTCTAGCAATAAATTCATCACCTGTTGTGCGTTAGAGTTATAACCAACTCCGATAACAATTGAACAATAAATCAAGTTATCACTACCCGTATAGGTGGTGACATCCTCAGTAAAAAACTTTTGATTGGGGATAATTTTTTCAGAATTATCCGTGAGGATTTGCACTGTTGTCGCTCGAATACCTAGCTTTTTTACCTGAGAAGTTTGCCCTTCAATATTAATGATATCACCGGGTTTGAGAACTTTTTCAAATAATAGTAAAATACCGCTAATAAAATTACTGACTACTTGCTGCATACCGAAACCAATACCCACCGATAAACCGCCAGTAATTGCCGCTATTGCCGTGGCATTAACTCCCACATAACCCAAGATGAGAATAAAACCTAAGACAATGAAAAAATAACGTCCTAAAAGTAAAGTTGCTTCAATTTCACCGCGACTAGCTTGCTGATTTAAATTAGTAATACTCAGAATTATACTTTCTATAAGAATAACAATAATTACCAGAAAATAGGGAGCTATTATCAAAATAAATATGCTTCTCAATGTGATCGGACTATTAAATAAATTAAAGGGAGATACTTGAGCAATTTCCTGAATATTATTGTAGAAACTAATAATTGTTCTCAGGAGTAATAATAGCAATAAAGGTGCTAAAAGCCGCAAATGATAATATTTAATTGTCTTGACGGAAAACTTGGCGTATAATCCAGCTAATAAACCACGATAAACTAAATAAAACCACATTAATTTTATGCATAAACTAATCATTCCTCTTGTCCAGTTTTGACCGAAAAAAATTAGATAACTTAAGTCAAGTAAAATTAGGCTAATAACTGGAAAATTAAGAAACTGTATCAGGATAGCAAAATATTGACGGATGGTTAATTTTTTATCACTATGGATAAAAGTGGTGACGTGAGGAAATCTTTTTTCTAAGTAAGACCATAACCATTTTGATAATAACCAAGCAAGAATTAAAGACAGAAAAATGATCGTTAATTGATTTTGAACATTTCTGCGTCCTAAAAATAATAATTGGTTAGCAATTATCTCCGAAAGAGAGGGGATATTGTTGTTCATGTTAATTTATTTTCCCGACTTCTTAATCAAGACCTGATTGAATATAAAGTGTCAGTTTTTCGGCCGCTGCTGAGGAAGATATTTCTCCAGCGATCGCTCTTTCATACCAAAATTCTCCTTGTTCTAAAATTTGATTCGACTTTTCCCAATCATCCAGAGGAACTGCCACGACATTTTGAGATTGTTGTAATAATACCGATTCGATCGGTAGTAATTTTCCTTCGATCTGCACCCGTCGATTAGTGGGAATAAAACTTTCTGTTTGGGTGATTGCTTGTAATTGTTGTTCGGGATTAGTGAGAAATTTTCCTAAAGCTAATCCCAAACGATTTTCATTATCACTATTATTGCGATTAAATACCATCACCCGTGTATAGAGAATTGGTGCTGCTTTACCTTGAGTTTCTTGGGGAAGTAAAGCGACTCTGAGATCATCTTGTAGACTGTTTTTTAAATCGGCAATTTCAATAGAACTACACACATAATAGGTTAAGCGGCCTCTAGCAAAAGCATCATGGAGTAATTCCCGTTGACGATTGAGGATAAAATTAGGCTGTGAAGCAGCAAATTTTAGCCATTCTAGCCATTTTGCCCAACCATATAGGCGAGGTTGCAGCCTGCCTTGATCATCCCACAAATAGCCGCCAAAAATTGCCATTCCCCAAAAAGTATCTTCAAAAGAGGAAACTATCCCCACAGAATAACCTTTGCGCGCACGTTCCACTAATCCCTCTAAACTGGTGGGAGGTTGCTTTAGCTCCGGATCGGGACTAACTTGTAATTTTTTTTGATTATAACACAGTACATTGGTACGAGAACCTAAGGGAATGCCATAGATTTTTCCTTGATAGCTAACTTGTTTCAGGGTTGGAGGATAATAAATAGATAAATCTAGATTTTTCTGGTCAATTTCCTCCAGTATTCCTTGAGATACTAATCTGGGTATATTTCTCGAAAAAATTAGAATAACACTCGCACCCAATCCGCTTTGAGATTGTTTAAAAAAACGTTCGGGTATCTCATCGACAGGAATAGCTTGTTCGAGAATTGTCACTTGCGGATTTAATTTTTCAAACTCTTGCAACCCGAGACCTAGTACTTCAGTTAAATTTCCCTCTTCTGGATACCAAACCGAGAGAGTTCCCTGCAGTTGCTCCGATGATTGAGTAGGAAGATCACTAAAACAAGCATAAAGAAAAATTGGCATCAAGATAAAAAGCAATAGGAGCGATATAATTCCCCTTATTTTTTTACTTCTCCAAGCAGTTTTAACTCTGAGCATTAGGGATTGCATCGATCGTGATCCTTCAAAAATATTGCCATAGATCCATAGTACATGAAAAGGTGACTAATAATCCTCATCAGAAAAATAATTAACATGATCTTTTGTCAAGAGCCACCAGTATAGCAACAATCCCAGTTAAAAATTTGTGCGAGTTAAACTGCTGACCTATCTAAATTATCCGTTAAGACCAGATGAGGGCAGGGAAAGAGACAGTTTCCTAGTTGGTTTTATAACACTATAACACCCAGTTTAAATGGGTAACATCTTAGGGAAGCTGTGCTTAGTATGAGTGAGATTTATGTTATTAATAATTATGTCATGACGAGAGAGTGATACCTGCATTAACTTTACTGTATCAACCATGACCCCACCGCAGCAATTTTTACTATATAATCATGGTATAAGAAACCAGCACCCCAAATATTGTATTTCAACCCAAACACCAAAGGAGTTAAATATGACTGAACCTTTAAGCGCGATTGTGTTGGTAACGTTGGCAATCCAGGAGTTCGTTAAATCAGGTACAGGAGATTTGGCCAAGCGTTTTACGGCGGAGGCTGTGGCGAAAATTCCTGTATTATGGGGAAAGATTAGGGATCGGTTAACGGGAAAATCGCTCAAGGTCAATGAAGCATTAGCTAAATTAGAAAGTGGGGACAGTACGGCCATTGAAACTATCACTAAAAATTTGGATGTGATTTTAGACGAAGATTCTCTTTTTGCTGAAGAGTTACGAATTTTAGGATAGGAAATTCAAGCAGGGAGAATCAGCCAAATTGGTTTAGATAACTTGGAAGCAGGAGAAATAAATGCTGAAATTGAGCAACCGGTAAAAGGAAAAACAACGACTAAAACAGAACAAATTGGCACAAAAGGGATAAGAGTTACAGGAAAAGCAACTATTAAAATTAACCAAAAGATTGATTAGGAGACAAAAATGTTAGAAGATCAAGCCCAAGCACTCAAGTCTATTGTTAAAGAGGTTCTGCATGAGTTATTATTGCAGAAACGGGAAACTTTAACAGATGTAATTTATGAAATGATAGAGGATATGGTTCTAGCCAAAGCAATAGAGGAAGGTCTTGACGATGAAAATGTCAGTCGAGAAGAAATTTTTGGGTTACATCGAGTAAGTTTATGACTACGAAGATTCGGGATGTCATTAAATTATTAGAAAAAGATGGCTGGTTTCTCGTTAATACAGTCGGTAGTCATCGCCAATATGAGCATCCAACAAAAAGGGGAAAGGTGACTGTTGCTGGCAAATTAAGTGATGATGTTCGTAAAGGAACTTTAGCTAGTATTCTTAAACAAGCAGGGTTAAAATGATCGACAAATATCTAATTGTTCTCGAAAAAAGTGAGACGGGATTTTCAGCTTATTCACCCGATGTATTGGGTTGTGTAGCAACAGGTGCGACTCTAGAAGAAACAACGGAGCAAATGCGATCAGCTTTGGCTTTGCATTTGGCAGATGTTGAAAACTTGCCCCAACCGCGAGGGATTGATGCTTATTTAGAAGCTTTGCGAGATTCGGAAGGAGAAGCATTTTTTCTAACTCATATTCCCATAGATCAAGTGTTAGTTAAATCTTAGTTTTATTAAGGAAAATGAACGACAAACTTTAGCAAACTGGAATTAAAGCTTTTACTTTAATATGATCAAAGATCAAGTACAGGAACCAGAAGCCTGTTCCACGGGGTAGGCATTTTGTTATTTCACAGGCTATAATCTTATTAAAGATAAAACACAGATTAGGAGACAAAAATGTTAGAAGATCAAGCCCAAGCACTCAAGCCTATTGTTAAAGAGGTTCTGCATGAGTTATTATTGCAAGAACGGGAAACTTTAACAGACGTAATTTATGAAGTGATAGAGGATATGGCTCTAGCCAAAGCAATAGAAGAAGGTCTTCATGATGAAAATGTCAGTCGAGAAGAAATTTTTTCTTTATTAGCAGAGTAAATCATGCAAGTTGAATTTCGTCGCCTTTTTTTTCGAGATTTAGGCGCTATCAAAGATCGTAAGCTACGACAACGAATTGAAGCTGTCATTGCGGAGGTAGAAGCGGCCAATAATCTAGCTGAGTTAAGAAATATCAAAGCTATTGAAGGCCACCCCAGTTACTATCGGCTAAGAATAGGAGATTACCGCATAGGTATTTATGTTGAGGAGAATATGATTGCTTTTGTCCGAGTTGTACACCGTAAAGAAATGTACCGTTATTTTCCCTAATGAATAATCCATTTAAGCAAACTGGAATTAAAGCTTCTACTTTTGGCGATAATGCTCAGATTTCCATTGAGCAGAAAATAATTTTGCCATCTGTACCAAAACAGGTTAAAGAAAACCCGCACAATTTACCCAATAGTGGGGTCGAGAAATTTGTTGGACGTGATGAAGTTTTAAGCCAATTAGCAACCCAATTACAGGAAGCTAACCGCGTGGCGATTTCGACGTTGACGGGTATGAGTGGTGTTGGTAAATCGGAATTAGCGTTATGGTATAGTTGGCAAGAATGGCACAAAAAGACTTATCTAGGGGGGATTCTTTGGTTAAATGTAGCAGAAAGCGATCCGGGTTTGAGTATTTTAACTTTTGCTCAGATTCATTTAGGATTAATTTTACCGACAGAAGGCGAATTGGTAGAGCGGATTCGTTTTTGTTGGCATAATTGGTTCAAAAATGAGCAGGATCAAGCCTTAATTATTTTTGATGATGTGCGTCGCTATAAACAAATAAAAGACTATTTACCGCCTCAAGGAGAAAAGCGGTTTAAGGTGATTATTACGACTCGTAATGAACAGATTGCTCGTAATTTTAACCCGATTGATTTAGAAGTGTTAAGTCCTGATGCGGCGGTAGAATTGTTGGCTGTCTTTTTACCCAATGCGGTAGTAAATAATCCAGAAAAAGCCAGAGAATTAGTCAAATGGTTGGGGTATTTACCGTTAGGGATTGAGTTGGTGGGACGCTATGGACAGTATATGAGTTGTGACTTAACAAAACTTTTATCACAGTTACAGGCGCAAAAATTAAAGGATGAGAGTTTACAATTTCCCCAAAATGCTTTTATGACGGCTCAAAGGGAGGTAGCAGCGGCGTTTGAGTTGAGTTGGGGGGAGTTGAGTGAGAGTTCTCGATTAGCAGGAGAATGGCTCAGTTTGTTTGCGGAAAGTCGGATTAATGAAAAGTTAATTTTGTCTTTGTTTGAGGAGAGATACCCCCAACCCCAACCCTTAAAAAGGGGAGCTATAGAGAGATATTTTCCGACATTTTCACGCTGGTTTGGTCTATCTAAATCGGTTTCTGCGTCTATTGATCCGCCTGATTTACCGATACCGACTAGGACTGATTTACGACATTTGGTAAATTTAAACTTGCTAAATGATGTTGATAATCAGAACTATGACTTGCATACTTTAATTCGGATGTATTTGCGCGATAAGTTAGAAGCATCGGCGTTTAAGGAGGAAGCAAAGCGAGCCTATTGTCAGGTGATGGTTGGGATTGCGAAAACTATTAAGAGGACTTTGACCTTAAAAGACATTGATAACTTGGAGCCGGATATTGAGCATCTAAAAGTTGTTGCAGAGGAATTAGATCAATGGTTAGATAATGAAGATTTAACGTGGTCTTTTTATGGCTTAAGTGCATTTTATCGAGCGCAGGGACTTTATCAGCAAGGGGTTCTTTATTGTGAACGCTGTTTAACTCTGAGTGAACAACGCTTAGGCAAAAATCATCCTGATGTGGCGACCAGTCTCAACAATCTGGCGGAACTTTATCGCGCTCAAGGGAAATACGCAAAAGCAGAACCTCTCTTTTTGCGAGCGCAGGCAATTACAGAAAAGCAATTAGGAGAAGAGCATCCTGATGTGGCCAACAGTCTCAACAATCTGGCTGGTCTTTATTATGATCAAGGGAAATACGCAGAAGCAGAACCTCTCTTTTTGCGCTCGCTGGCGATTCGGGAAAAGCTATTAGGAAAAGAGCATCCTGCTGTGGCGACCAGTCTCAACAATCTGGCGAATCTTTATTGCGCTCAAGGGAAATACGCAAAAGCAGAACCTCTCTTTTTGCACTCGCTGGGGATTACGGAAAAGCAATTAGGCTCCGACCATCCTGAAGTGGCGACCAGTCTCAACAATTTGGCGTTACTTTATGATTTTCAAGGGAAATACGCAGAAGCAGAACCTCTCTTTTTGCACTCGCTGGGGATTACGGAAAAGCAATTAGGCTCCGACCATCCTGATGTGGCGACCAGTCTCAACAATTTGGCGTTACTTTATGATTCTCAAGGGAAATACGCAGAAGCCGAACCTCTCTTTTTGCGAGCGCTGGCGATTACAGAAAAGCAATTAGGAAAAGAGCATCCTGATGTGGCCAACAGTCTCAACAATCTGGCTGGTCTTTATTATGATCAAGGGAAATACGCAGAAGCAGAACCCCTCTATTTGGGAGCACTGGCGATTCGGGAAAAGCAATTAGGAGCAGAGCATCCTCATGTGGCCAACAGTCTCAACAATCTGGCGGATCTTTATCAGTCTCAAGGGAAATACACAGAAGCAGAACCTCTCTATCAAAGAGCGATTGCTATTTTGATAGCCACACTAGGCGAAAATCACCCTAACACGCAAACAGTAAAAAATAATTATAATCTGATGCTTTCTCAACTTCCTGATGAGGAATTAAGCCAACGCTTTCCCCCCGAAATGGTGGAAATGTTGCGTAACCTAAGACAAAATTAGCTTTTTTTAAAGGAAGAATAAAAAACATGAACATCAAACAGCAACTACTAGAAAAATATCGCAAGCAAGGCTTAGAATTATGATTTTATGCGATACGGGAGTATTATTTTGTTTCGTTCTTATTTACTTCCAGAAATCCTCCACTTTATTCAATTTATGCCTTGAAGCCAAGCACCAAGTTCTTCTTCGGACATCTCGCCAGCCGCCACCGCCAGCATAGTTGCCACCACCTCGGCTTCTGGAGCGATTAACTCAATGCTATTAACTTGGAGAAAAGTCGCCATGACGACGAAAGCGGTGCGCTTGTTGCCGTCCACAAAGGGGTGATTTTTTGCCAGTCCCCAGCAATAAGCGGCGGCTAATTGGTACAGGCTGACATCGGGGTTGTAAGTGTGGAGATGGCGAGGTCTGGCGAGGGCGCTGGAGAGTTTTCCTAGGTCGAGGATGCCTTCGGCTCCGCCAAAGAGAGCGAGTTGCTGGTGGTGAATTGCTCTGGCTGCTTGTTCACTAATCCAGATGATTTCGCTCACTTGGCCAATTCCCGCAGGGCGTTGCGATAGCGGCGGGTAACTTGAGAAGCTGCTTTCATAATTTGCTCGAATTCTGGGTCGTAGGTGGTTAACTGTACCCCGTCTGGCGTTTCGGTGACGTATATCGTATCTCCTTCTCCCACCTGGAGTTTGTCGAGAACTTCTTTGGGGAAAGAGGCTCCTAATGAGTTGCCGATTTTGCAGATTTTGAGCTTCATTTTTTTACCTCATCGTTGTTTGTAGTCGCTGCGTCACTAGCGCAACAACAGTTGCAATAAGAAGCAGTACAATTAAAGATAAGCACCAGTTTAGTAATATCTTCCACTGTTTAAACGTTCATAGAACATTTTACACCATGATCTCGGAAAAGCCAAAATAAACCTCAAAAGAACCCAATGGAGTGGCAATCATTTTTTACTCTAAATTAACACTGACAAGAAAAAATCACCATGCAAACCCAACCGCTAGAATCAAACTCAACAAACCTGATTAAACTGCGCTCTAGTCAACCAGAATCGCTTAAATCAATGATTAAAATCGATCTGAATAATCGGCTACGGGACTTAGAAAGCGGATTACAAAAAACTCAAGCTCGCTTAAAAGAATTTGAAACCCAATATCAATGGTCAACAGAGCAGTTTGTTGATTTGTTTACCAACGATCAATTACAACACAGTGAAGATTTTGATGAATGGTTAGGAGAATCATGGATGCTTGACAAAATACAGCAAAAAATAGCCATCATTAAGGAGATTGAATTTGTTGATTGAGACTTACTTTGAGAGAATTAGAAAACTTCTCACAAACTCATCCATGATCCAAACTTTTGAACTTGACACATAAAAACGGACAGAGAGTCTCGGTTTTATTAGAGGAAATATTACCTTTATTGACGGCTCTCGGCTCTATATTCGAGAATTTGTCGAAGTAGAGATCAGCATAAACCGAGGCAAATATTCTTACCACTATATCAATCAAAAAGGTGATTTAATTTTCCGTTATGATAATGCTCCTCATCATCAAAAACTTAATTTTCCTTCATTTCCTCATCATAAGCATGATCGACATGAAGATAATATAGTAAGCTCAAAAGCTCCTTTTTTAGAAGAAGTTTTTCAAGAAATTGAGGATATTAACAATGAATTATCACTATAGTATTTTTATTCAATGGTCAGAAGAAGACAACAAATTTATCGCCCATCTCCCTGAATTTGTCCCTTATGCTCATACCCATGGTGAAACCTACCATGCAGCCCTACAAAATGCCCTTGAAGTTCTATATATACTTATCGAAGACTACACTGCACGAGACAAATCTCTCCCACCTCTCCAGGCTATTTCCGCATAGCCCAAATATTCTCAGTTCAGTAATATCTCCTAGTATTTAACCGTTCATAGAACATTTTACACCATGATCTCGGAAAAGCCAAAATAAACATTATGCAAGTTACGGCTTAAATCATTACTGAAGTTGTTATATCGCCTTCTTCTCGATCAGAACCAAAAAGCCCAAAATAAATCATGAAAACATCTTTTGCTTTATTATAAGAGTAATCCCCACAAACCGTAAGCGATTTATGTATCAAGTCACCGTTGATTACGCCAAAGCCAACCTAGAAGAACTCTGTGATCGCACTGAAAAAGAACCCGATGGAGTAGTGATCGTTCGTGAAAATCGCAGTTATATTCTCATTACTCAAGAAGAATGGGAATCCTTAGCTGAAACCTCCGAACTCATGCAAGATTCCAAACTATTACAACATATTGCATCAGCACGACGAGAATATGCCGCAGGAGAAACCCTGATAATGGAACAAGTATTTGGATGACAACCTACACAATTGTCTTTTCTAAACAAGCGCGAAAAGATACCGACGAACTCACCCAAAAACAAAAAGTCAAACTTCAATAAATTTTAACTAACATAATTGCAATTAATCCCTATATTGGCAAATCCTTAAAAGGCGATTTAGAAGGCTTGTATTCCTATCGCCTAAATAGAAAAGATCGTCTGCTTTATAAAATTTATGAAGACGATCAAACTATTCTGATTATTCGTACTAAAACACACTATGGAGATTAGGTAAGAGCGGTCATAATGTCTGAATTCATCCCCGTTTAGAATATAGCTTGCCCCTGTCAGGCAAAGATAGTAGTGATGCTGATCGCTACCGGGAAAAAGACGTAAGAAATGCACTTCAGGAACTAGCAAAATTAAATCAAGGAGACAACCCATGAATTATCGGCTGTGATAATTTTTGCTTATAGAATCGTGAAATATTTACCTAGAAAGACTTTGAGGACTATTTTGCTGAAGAAACTATCAGTATAGACCCCGTTTCCACACAGAAACCAGAAGAGCCAATTATCACTATAGTATTTTTATTCAATGGTCACAACAATACAACAAATTTATCGCCCATCTCCCTGAATTTGGCCCCTATGCTCATACCCAGGGTGAAACCTACAATGCAGCCCTACAAAATGCCCTTGAAGTCCTAGATCTACTTATCGAAGACTACACTGCACGAGACAAATCTCTCCCAATTTTTCAGGCTATTTCCCCATAGCAAAAATATACTATATTACACTCAAAACGAATTTTATCTGAGCAATTATGGCTGAATTAAGTTCAAAAATTACGGCAATTATTTATTCTGGTGAACAACAAGAATATGTAGCCGAATGCGCGGAAATTTCGGTTGTGACCCAGGGAAATACCTTAGATGAGGTGGTTAATAATCTCAAAGAAGCTGTCTTATTATATTTAGAAGGAGAAGAGCCTAGTGAGTTTGGTCTAGTTGCCAAACCTTCTCTACAGATTACGGTTGAGTTACAGCCTGAATATGCCTAAACTGAAACAACTATCAGGCAAAGACGTGATCAAAATTCTCGCTCGATTTGGCTTTACTATTCACAGTCAACGAGGAAGTCACATTAAATTGCTTTGCATTTAGCAGATGTTGAAAATTGGCCCGAACCGCGAGGAATTGATACCTATCTAGAAGCTTTGCGAGATTCGGAAGGAAAAACATTTTTTCTGACTCATATTCCACTGGAGCAAGTCTTAGTTAGGGTTTGCTGAAAAAGTTTGTTGGTGGGGTTAGGAGTCGGTCGTTTCAGGCTTTGTTGCCCTTCTTTTTTGTACCAGTTTATGTACTATAAAAAGAATAATGCCAGGTTTTTGAATGTCCCAATCCTATATTCTGGCACCAACATCGGATTTTAACAGGTCAAAAG
Organism: Microcystis sp. M_OC_Ca_00000000_C217Col; assembly: GCF_007095585.1. NCBI lineage: Bacteria > Bacillati > Cyanobacteriota > Cyanophyceae > Chroococcales > Microcystaceae > Microcystis > Microcystis sp. M_OC_Ca_00000000_C217Col. The sequence continues at coordinate 6,516 of NZ_SFBV01000221.1, read as the reverse complement.
CCTTATTTTAAAAAGGTTTTACCATTATTCAGCCAGCCCTAAGTAGGTGGGTGGAATTAAATATAAGATGAACGTAGGTTGGGTTGAAGCATGAAACCCAACCCCCGCTCATGTTACGCTACCGCTAACCCATCCTACAAATAATTGTGCCTCCCTACTTATTAGCTGCTTTAGAGAAAAATCCCCCAAAACTCAAACAGTAATGCTGAAAAAGTCTTTGAGTGGCAACAGGGAACAGTTTTTGATGCCTTAAACCAGCCATCTTCGCTCATCAGACCCATAAACAAGCAAAATTATCTGTATATTTAATCACTTAATCAGAAGCATTTACCTTTGAAATAGCCGTTTTTAAATAGGAAACCACCTCATTAATTGCTACTTCTGACGCTTTTTTACTGGCTCTTTCGACTAATTCCACCTTACCCGATTTGAGAGATTTACCCGTGACAATGCGATAGGGAATCCCAATTAAATCCGCATCTTTGAACTTAACTCCCGCACGTTCACCCCGGTCATCTAAAAGGGTTTCAATGCCAGCTTGATTTAACTCATTGTATAAACTTTCGGCGGTTTTTACCTGCTCGGCATCAGCTAAATTGGGAATAACCACAATCGCTTGATAAGGGGCAATAGCTACGGGCCAAATAATGCCATCTTTATCGTAGGATTGTTCTACGGCTGCCTGTGCTAAACGCGATACTCCTATGCCATAACAACCCATACAAATGGGGGTAGATTCGCCCGCTTCATTAGTATAAAAAGCATTCATGGCTTGAGAATATTTATAGCCCAATTGGAAGATATGACCGACTTCAATTCCTCTGGCACTTTGCAAGGTTTGATTAGGATCATGAATAGCTCGATCACCTACCCGGGCTTTGCGTAGATCGACGATTAATTCCGGTAAGATAAAATCTTGACCCCAATTAGCTCCCACTACATGAAACCCAGTTTCATTAGCACCGGTGATAAAGTTTTCTAAGTCTGTCACTGTGTTGTCTGCTATGCGTAAAAACTGAGGAGCGATATCGCTGGCTTTTTTGAGCAAATTATCTTCTAAGTCAGGAGCAATATAACCTAAAGGTAAAGGTTTAGTTGCCCATTGCTGTTGAGCGGCAGCATCGGGTATTTTTAAAGCCAAAATTGTTTTAGCATTGTAACGGCTCGCCTGTCTAACTAATTCATTTTGTAGTTTAACTTCGTTAACCTCTTGATCACCGCGAATATGCAGTAAAACTAAAACAGTTATGCCGCTATCATACACCACTTCGTAGAGAACATTTTTGACGATAGCGGTGGCAGAACAATCGAGAAATTTAGCTAAACTTTCGATCGTGTTGGTGTTAGGAGTCTCTTTTTTAGCCAACTTTTTAAAGGGAGAAGCCACTTTATCTGCCGGCAAAGAAACGGCTTTTTCCACATTAGCCGCATACTTTTCATCGGCGGTAAATAAAACCTCATCTTCTCCAGCATCAGCTAAGACCATAAATTCTTGGGATGCGGAACCGCCAATCGCTCCAGAATCGGCTTCTACTGCCCGAAAAGCTAACCCACAACGGCGGAAAATATTGCGGTAAGCTATATCCATCGCTTGATAGGTTTTCTTTAAACATTCCTCGTCGAGATTGAAAGAATAGGCATCTTTCATAATAAATTCTCGTCCCCGCATTAAACCAAAACGAGGGCGAATTTCATCGCGAAATTTAGTTTGAATTTGATATAAATTAACTGGTAATTGTCGATAGGAACGAATTAAATCACGAGCGACGGCAGTAATTACTTCTTCATGAGTCGGTCCTAATCCTAACTCCCGGTTTTGCCGGTCCGTCAGGGCAAACATAATCCCTTCTGCTTTTGTGTAGGTGTCCCAACGGCCTGATTCTTGCCAGAGTTCCGCCGGTTGCAGTTGGGGAAGTAAACATTCTTGGGCGCCGGCTTTGTTCATTTCTTCCCGGACTATCTGGGAGACTTTCTGTAAAACCCGCCACATCAGGGGTAAATAGGCGTAAATGCCGCTGCCAATGCGACGAATGTAACCGGCACGCACCAAGCATTTATGACTGGGGATTTCCGCCTCGGCCGGATCTTCCCGGAGGGTGACAAAAAGCTGTTGAGAGAGTCGCATCCTATCGATATCCTTTTGAACAGAAGACTTTCTATTATCTCATCAAAGGAGAGCGACTGCAATTATCAATTACTTGTGTTGACAAACAATAACAGCGACCAGTTTACCGATTCTCAGGTATTTCCCCTCATAACTTGAGACTGGTTGGAGAAGCATTGAACCTTAGTTGCAATTGCCTAACTCCCTTGTTCTCTACTCTAGGAAATATGAGCGTTCAGGTCGGTCGCTGTTATCGTCGTTATCGAGACAGAATGTAACTTTAACAGGGTTTACTCCTTTGTGAACTTGACCTTATAACCTTGCCAGTTGATCTGTCAGGGAGGCTTTTCTCTCTAGCCTCAATTATTAATATAACATCGGATCGGAGCTAGAAGTCTTTCTCTTAATTAAACTTTACATTGCTGGGGTCAAGGAAAAGCTTAGATGTTTTGACGCTTGACCGACCATAACTCTTATTATTCAAAAATTATGGCAGCAGTGACCTCAACAGTAGTCAAAGAAAGCGCAGAAGAATTAACTAACTCAACAGACCAAAGAAGCAATCACCGCTAGGGAAAAAGACAAACTGCCGCTAAAGCAAGAAAAAGCTCCCACCCTCAAGGTGATAGCTAAAAGTTGATGGCATCATAGAAACACAGTGCCGAGCTGCTTGTGTAAATATCGTGAGCAAGGCAACGAAAAGAACTTTATAAAGTGAATCGGAACGATCCCTTAAACTTCCCGTTGCCGAGGTCCCAGTGAGATAGGTGAGTAGTATGCTTATCCACAGGGAGGCTTGATTTGGGCGCTATATATACAACCAGTCTCAATGGCTGGCTGGTACGAATTATCGTGTCTGACTTCAAATATGTTCTTGTTCCCCAAACTGAAACATCTTTGGCCTGTTTGCCGACAAGATACAAAGCTGAAATGATTGTGGCATCCGAGGCGATGCGGACGGCGAATGGGATTGATATCGCCCCTAAAGAACTCTTCGCCTTCACCATGAACTGCAAAGTTCTTGGCGCTATGAGTTGGACTCTGGTAAATGCGTAGCCATCTGAAGATTCTCCCTGCTTGAGATAGTCACTGCTTAGTCTTTCAATGATATCGAGATCAATTTCATGATCTAGCACTTCTGAAGGGGGGTGCGTCGGCCTGGAAAATCCCAAGAAACTGTGATCGGCAAATACGTCCTCAGCAGCGTAAGCCGTTTCTATTTGACCCATTTCATCTATGGTTATATGCCCGGGCCCGTGAAACCCATTAAAGTGATTGCTTACTGAATAGCAATATGCTCCTGCGTGTTGGATTAACAATGGATCCCCAGGACTCTGGCCTTCTAAATTGGTCGATGGTAGCAATATATCGCCGGCAAAACAAAGTGGCCCTCCAATAGCATCGTTCCCTTGAGTAGGCAGGGTGCGATGATTGCGATCAATAATTTGGTGGCTCCATGAGAGGAGAGTCACCTTGATTAGCTGGTCGGAGCCAACATCAACAATAGCCCAACGTCTGCCCCGCATCTGCTTAAGCTCGCGGATACGAGTCAACAAGGCGACGGCATTACCAACCAGTGCGTGTCCAGGCTCGACTATGTACTCAATACCGGGTAACAAGTGTTTCTTTAATGCTTCTGTGTACTCTGGGATTGTTGGAAACTGTTGCCCGTCATGGAAGTCAATGCCAAACCCACCGCCAAGATTTAGTTTTCTCATGCAATGATTCGAGCTGGCTTCGATTAAGTTTTTCAAATGATGAATAAACTGAACCGAATTATTAAATGCCGATACATTATCCATCTGAGTTCCAATATGGATATGCAAACCAGCTATAGGTAGTTTGCAACTGGCCAGAGCATCTGGCAATTCCTCGGATGGGATGCCAAACTTACTGTTAGGCGAGGCGTGAGAAACCAGATCCTGCCAATCAGTATTGTGGAAATACTCCACCGGTTTTTCTGGGTTAACTCGAACCAGCAAGTTCCCACTCCAATCCTTGCCATAAAGCTTATGTTGAAGGTCATCTAATATAGCTTGGGAGTCAGCAACTACTGTTGAGCCTCCATCGAGGAGATCTACCATTAGCTGGTGGTCGGGCGCCGGACTGTTGTATGTGATCCGATTCAACGGGAATCCGCAAGAAAGGGCCAACTCAACTTCATATTTAGAAGAGCAGTCTGCGGAGCATCCCAGGGATGCCAGTTCATTCAGAATCGCCATCGACGGATTAGCCTTGATCGGGTAGGCAACCTGAGATGGACTGCCGACAAGCTCCACAAAGTGGGACAGGTTCCGACGAAGCTGACCGACGTTCAGTATGTAGAGAGGAGACCCATGGCGTTTTGCTATCTCCTCGATGTCAATTGATCGCGTCCAAGTTTCCATAATCCCTTCTATAATCTCGCTTTTGTCCAACGCCTAGCATCACCCGCAAACAGCGATCAGTTTATCGATTCTCAGGTATTTCCCCCCACTACTTGGGACTGGTTGGAGAAGCATTGAACCTTAGTTGCAATTGCCTAACTCCCTTGTTCTCTACTCTAGGAAATATGAGCGTTCAGGTCGATCGCTGTTATCGTCGTTATGCCACCCTATCGAACCATACCAAGTAAGGAAGAACCTTTTTTTTTAGCTTCAATTATTAATGTAACATCGGATCGGAGCTAGAAGTCTTTCTCTATAATCAAAGTTTACATTACTGGGATCAAGGCAAAGCCTAGATGTTTTGACGCTTGACCGATGATAATTAACCTCATCGGTATCAGAAAAGAAGGGGGGGGGTTAACCTGAAAGAATACAAACGATTCAGAACCTCCATCCTACTTTAGCCGAGTCCAGCCTTCTCGAACCGGTCATCGAGTTTTTGGCAGTGCCTTCGGCATCGCAATCAACTGATGATGCGGGGTCAGACTGAAGGCGATGTTAGTCCAAAATTATTTATTTTGAATTACCATTGTTGCACAAGTAATTATATTTTCTAGATTGTTATACTCGGCTCTTTGTTTTTCAATATAATGATCAAATAAATATTTTTTGTCTGGATATTGTACCGCTAATTCTTGGCATCTTTGCTTAAGATAATTAAACTGCATTTCATACTCATCATTTTGATTTATTTCAGTTTCTGTATATTCTTTTATTAATTTCATGCCAGCTTTCTCGATTTGTTTTAACAGCATACTTTTTTTGATTATAAATTCATGCTTATAGGGTTGATCATCTTCAAAATATCCATCATCCAAGATAATTAGACCATCTTTTGTCAGATTTTTTTTTAAGATAGTCATAGTTTGAAAATAATTTCCAAATACAGGACCGATCGAGCCGAGGATAATTAGATTAAATTGGTTTAATGTCTTGATTATTTCTCGTGCGTCTCCTGAAATAAATTTACACCTTGAAGTAATTGCTTCTTCTCTAGCTTTTTTATTAGCGATTTCAATAAATTCTGGTATTGCATCGATTCCGAGGCAGTAGCAATCCAGTTCAATTGACAATTTTATCGAGACTGCACCTTTGCCGCAGCCTAGATCTAGTACATTTAATTCAGAATAATTATTTGTATGTGCTTTGACAATTTTAAGAATAGAATTTGCAGAAGAGCCTATTTCCCAGAAGTCCTGTAAAATATATGGAAGAAAAGGTAAGATTGACTTATCTTGGCAATCCATAGCCTGTGCAATAGTTTCTTCTAAGGTCTTCATTCTCTCTAAAAATTCCTGGACTAACTAAGTAGTCATGCAAAATTAATTACCTGCCCGATCGAGCTAAAACCCTTACGGGGCAATGATCGTCATGTGTAAATAATTTTGCCTAGGTACTTATTAATCATACCGCTTCCTGCGGTTCCGCACCCTCCTCTATCCTACTTCCATCAGTTAAACACCCCCTCAATTTGGCCATAATTACCGCAGAAGGGTTTCTAGTATTCCACTCAAAAGGTGCGTTAACTGGTTCTTCGGTTTGTGTTATGCAATGGACAGGAGTTATAAGGGATAAAACCCTTATAGAGAAAGACATTTGCTGATTTTTGTCAATTGTTTTCGATCTAGAGCGAACTAATCAATTAAATCTTTTGCCAGATAAGGATTTAGTCGATTTATGCCCCCCTATCGAACCATAACAAGTAACGAAGAGCCGGATTAAGCCGCCATTACTACTACCGAATCACCACCATCACCACCATTGTGCCTTTCTACTTATGTAGACTTTAGACGTTCATAATCTGAGATTTATTAAACTTCTGAAATCGTAGAGTCAGCAAGGAATCCAGTTCTTTTTTATGTTTCAGATGGGCATCATTCAAACATTCATAAATGGCTGAAGAAAAGTCAGAAAAGTTTTCATAATATTTACCATATAAACATTTCTTTTTGACCAATTTCCACAGCCTTTCAATTAAATTTAGAT